>NZ_JBEGDB010000097.1:0-26868 GCF_043638955.1 Bradyrhizobium sp. 31Argb
CCGAAGAATCCAATTCGCTCCGCTATGCAATACCCCCTAAGGCCATATGCGATTCCCCTACCCGCAAGCGGGAGAGGTGAAGTAACCCAGCATGTCCGCCAATCCATCGCCCATAAGCCACTTACTCAACGACGAGAGCGCTTCATGACTGCCACAGACTACGTCATCCCCGCCCCGCCGCAGGCTTCGCTCCCCGTCATCGGCGAGACGAAATCCTTCCCCGTCCGCCGCATCTGGTGCGTCGGGCGCAACTACCTCGAACACATCAGGGAGATGGGCAATGACGAGCGCGCGCCGCCCTTCTTCTTCGCCAAGCATGCCGACATGCTGGTGCCGGATGGTGCCACGATCCCCTACCCGCCGCTGACCAAGGACCTGCACCACGAGGTCGAACTGGTGGTCGCCATGAAGAGCGGCGGCCTCAACATTCCCGCCGACAAGGCGCTCGACCATGTCTATGGCTATGCCGTCGGTATCGACCTCACCCGCCGCGATCTGCAGATCGCCTCGCGCAAGAAGGAGCGTCCCTGGGAGATTGGAAAGTCCTTCGACTACTCTGCGCCCTGCTCCGCGCTGCAGCCGGCCTCCAAGATCGGCCATCCATCAAAGGGCAAGATCTGGCTCACCGTCAACGGCAAGGAAACCCAGAAGGGCGATCTCACCGAACTGATCTGGAACGTGCCCGAGATCATCTGGCAGCTCTCCCAGCAGGTGAAGCTCGCCGCCGGCGACCTCATCATGACGGGAACGCCGGCCGGCGTCTCCCAGCTCCAGCCCGGCGACAGGATCGAATGCGGCGTCGACGGCGTCGGCACGTTGAAGGTCTCGATCGGCCAGCCGGAGTAGTTCACCCGGCGCTAACCACGCCCATCGCCGTCATTCCGGGGCGCGCGCAGCGCGAGCCCGGAATGACAGCCCCGTTGTTGCTAAGCTTCGTAGCCCGGGTGGAGCGCAGCGTAACCCGGGGGCCGCACTCGACGTTGGCTCAGAGGTCCCGGGTTGCGCTGCGCTCCACCCGGGCTACGGCACTGGATTCTTGGTTTGACGCGTTTTCTTTACGCCAACCGATGTCCACTTCGAACGCGCTCTACTGCCTCTCCAACCCCTGCGATGCGCTCGGGCCGAGATGCGTCTTCTCGTACTCCAGCCACAGCTCAAGCAGGGACATGAACATCACCACGGCGCCCGCGATGATGCTGAAATGCATTGCGCGGGTGTGCGCGAAGCCGAGCAGCCAGGGTGACACGATCAGCCAGCCCCCAACGAGCAAGTTGACCCATTCTTCCCAAACGGAAAATGCAATGATCGCCGCCAGCGACAGGATCGCAATCGCCGCGCCGCTCGCCTGCAGATCGATCGCCGCCGTGGGGTTGGCACGGACAAACATCCACGGCGCCGCAAGCAGGAAGATCGCTGCCGCCAGATTGTAGAGATCGAGCGCCGATTCATTCCGCCATTTCAACATGCCCTTTCCTCCATCGCTGCCTTATGCCCGCCGGTCATGCGCGTCGGCCGCGTTGATGTCCTTTCCGGTGTAGTCGGTCATCAGCGCAGTCGCGACCAGCGTGATGACGGCGCAGATCGCGATATAGATCGCGATCGCGGTCGCCGACTGGTACATGCCGAACAGCCAGGCCGCGATCAGCGGCGCCGGACCGCCGGCGATCACCGACGCGAGCTGATAGCCGAGCGATGAGCCGCTGTAGCGCAGGCGTCCGGTAAAGCTCTCCGCAATCAGCGCGGCCTGCGGCCCGTACATCATGTCATGCGGGATCGGCGACAGGACGATCGCAAGGAAGATGATCGTCGGCGATCCCGTGTCGAGCATCGCGAAGTAGATGAAGCCGAAGATGCCGGTCACGACGGCACCGATCATATACATGTTCTTGCGGCCGATCTGGTCGGACAGATGCCCGAACAGCGGGATCGAGACGAACGACAGCACCGAAGCCGAGAGCACCGCGGTCAGGAGGAAGTCGCGCGAGACGTGCAGCATGGCAATGCCGTAGGAAAAGACGAAGGCGGTGAAGATGTAGAACGGCGCCTGCTCGGCCATGCGCGCGAATGCCGACAGCAGGATTTCCTTCGGATACTCCCTGATCACCGTCAGCATCGGCGTGCGGTCGACTTTTTGCTCGGCCTGCAGTTTGCTGAACACCGGCGTTTCCAGAATGCCGAGCCGGATGTAGAGGCCGACGCCGACCAGGATGAGACTGAGCGCGAACGGAATGCGCCAGCCCCAGGCGAGGAACTGGTCCCCCGCCATCTGGCTGAACGCCAGTACCGCAAGATTGGCGAGGAACAGGCCGCAGGGCACGCCGAATTGCGGCCATGACGCGATAAAGCCGCGGGAGTGGTTGTCGCGCGCCCACTCCATCGACATCAGCACCGAGCCGCCCCATTCGCCGCCGACACCGACGCCCTGGATGAATCGCAGCGCCGTCAGGATCACCGCACCCCAGATGCCGATGCTCGCATAGGTCGGCACCACGGCCACCGCCGCGGTCGCCAGACCCATCAGGAGCAGCGTCGCGATCAGGGTCGATTTACGGCCGATACGGTCGCCATAATGCCCGAAGATCGCAGCACCGATCGGCCGCGCGATGAAGCCGACAGCATAAATGGCAAATGCCTCCAGCGTGCCGACCCAGGGGTCGGAGTGCGGGAAGAACAATTTTGCGAAAACCAAACCGGTGACGGTGCTGTAAAGGAAGAAATCATACCATTCGATCGCGGTCCCAATCGTGGAGGCGATGACGGCGCGCCGAAGCTGGCGCTGATGCTCGGATGGAGTCAGTTGGGTGGCGTCGAGGCCGAGCGTTGCCATAGGAGCATCTCCCTCGGACAAGCCCCCGGCAAATTTCACTTTGTGTGCCTTGTTGGATCATAAACGATACGACGCGACAAAGGTTCCATCCGACAAGAACGTCAAGGCTTGAACTTTAGTCGACGGGTGCGAGCATCGTAGGGCGGATCGGCTGGATCGAAGGCGAACACAAACCGCTTGTGTCCTCGCGAGCATCGCGCCGCTTCATTCCTGCGCGGGGCGCAGCGATGCCCCGGGCACGGCAAGAAGCTGACAGAAATTTAATGTGGCCGCGGGATGTAGAGCCTTTTCCGTCACGCACTCAGCGAGTTAATACCAAAGAAAAAGAACGACGGGATGGAAGCAATGAAGCGAGGAATTGTCGTTTTCGCCTGTCTCTGTGCCCTTTCCGGCGCCGCCTACTTTGCCGTGAGCAAGTGGGGAATTCGGCACGAGAGCTTGAGTCTCTATGATCAGACCCGACAACGGCTGTTGCCGGTCGATCTTGCCGTGCGTGCGGACTACGAGATGAAGGCCAATGCCGGATTCTGGAAACTTCCGGTCGCGATCATCAGCAACGGCAACACGGTCAAGAACACCGAATATTCGTTCCTGGAAAACGTGCTGGCTGCGGATGGATATCTGGTCGCCAGCATCCAGCAGGATATTCCATCCGACCCTCCGCTGGTGACGAGGGTGGGACTACCCTACGTGGGCAGGATTGGCGTCTACGAGAAGGGCGAAGCCAACATCGGCTTTGTGCTCGCGAAGCTGAAGGCGCTTGAGCCCAATGCCGTCTACGATCATCTGACCCTCGTCGGCCATTCGAACGGCGGCGATATCGCCATGTACTACGCCAAGCAACATCCCGAACTGGTGTCAAAGGTGATCACGCTGGACAATTTGCGCGTTCCCTTCGTGCTTGACCACAGACTTAAGATCCTGTCGTTCCGCTCGAAAGACCCCAACTTCAAGACCGATCCCGGCGTGTTGCCGGCCCCTGAACAGGCCAAGAAGCAAGTTATCGATGTCATCAATACGCAATTCCGGCACACTGACATGTGCGACCGAGGACCTTATTCCGTCAAGCACAGGATCCAGGCTACGCTCAACGAGTTTCTCACCAAGGGCGGCAGCAGCGAACTTGCGCCTGCGCCGATCGACAGTCCGCTCGTTGTCAACGCCGCTGCAGCGCTTCCCTAGATCATGATCCGGAAAAGGACCGTAGGGCGGATTAGCGAAGCGTAATCCGCCCTACACGCTCCGGATCCATCACCGCAATGCGGACACCACGACCAGGCCGAGGATCAGCACCGTCAGCGAATATTTCAGCGTGTAGTACACGTTGCGGTTCCACTCCTTGACCTTGCGGCTGGCGAGATGGACCTCGTAGAGCTTGCCGAACACTTTGTTGAGCACGCCGACATGCTCGCCGTCCACGTTCTGCGTGGCGGAGGCCTTGACGATGTGATGGCTGACCCAGCGGTTGATCGCGGTCATGAAGCCATACTTCATTGGGCGCTCGACGTCGCAGAACAGGATGATGCGGTTGACGTCGGTCGCGTTCTCGGCGTGATGGATGAAGGTCTCGTCGAACATGAAGGCCTGGCCGTCGCGCCAGACGCATTCCACGCCGTCGACGATGATCCGGCACTTGTTCGAGTTGGGGGTGACCAGCCCGAGGTGATACCGCAGCGAGCCGGCAAAGGGATCGCGGTGCGCGCCGAGCTTGCCGCCGGGCGGCAGCATTGCAAACATCGCGCCGTGCACGGACGGAATCGAATTCAGCAATTCCACGGTCTTCGGGCACAGCGTGCGCGCCGACGGCAGGAAGTCGTCATACCACTTCAGGTAAAAGCGCTTCCAGCCGCTCTTGAAGAACGAATAGAAGCCCCAATCGTTGTTCTTCGCGGCCGCGCGGATAAAGCCCTCGTCGAACAGTTGCACCGCCTCTTCGCGGATCGTCTCCCAGTTCTCGCTCAGCTTGGCGAGTTCGGGAAATTTCTCGACCGGGATCACCGGCGTGTTCGGGATAGCCGAGCCCGCATACATCAGCACATTGTAGGGGGCGAGATAGGTCGAGTGATCGCCGAGCTGACGGGCAAAGCGCAACCGCTCGCGGCCGCGGAAATGCACATAGATCGTTGATGCCGCCAGGATGTAGAGAATAACAAGCTGCGGCGCGAATACCGTTTTCAGCATATCAGTCCCTGCCGTGGCCCCCAACCACGTCCTGCGTCTATATAGCGCAAGCGGGTCCCGCAAGCCAATCCTGGAGGGGGCTTCCGGATCGCGCCGGCCTGCGCACAGAGATAAATTTTCCGTGCAATTTCAAAGCGAATCGGGCGGTCCAGTCCCTTTTCACCAAAATTTTCCCCTTAACCCGTCGGGCAAATCACCTCTATAACCCCGCGCCATCTCACCCGATGAGAGGGGCGGATCGCGATCGTCACGAACGCGCGGTGGGATGCGGTGGACGCTGACGTTGCGACTGACGAGCGTGACATCAGCGGACGGCGAAGTCGTGTGGTCCTGGCGCCCCGACGCTGGCGCTAAGTTTTTCGCGCGAACAAGTTCGCGCGGGAAGTGACGGTGGCAAGAAAGCCCGGTCACCGGGGAGAGCGCGAAATAAGCCGTAACACCATCGCGCAGGGAAAGCCGGTGTTGCTCCGGTTGACCTGTGGTCCTACCCCCGTGCTTCTTGTTGCACGGGGCCCATGGGTGCAACCGGCACCCGGCTTTCCCTGCGCCCTCTGTTCAATGAGAGGGTGGAAGGTGATGCAAAGCTCGGACGCAAATGCGCCGCGAGAACGCGGAGTCACGTCCTCGCCGCTGTTTGAAATTCAAATCAGAAAGCCTCCCCGTCATTGCGAGCGCAGCGAAGCAATCCATCGCGCCGCGTGTGGAGGCATGGATTGCTTCGCTGCGCTCGCAATGACGTCGAGAGAGTATGCCAAGCGCGCGGGTGCGTAGGGTGGGCAAAGCGACTGCACGCGCCGACGCTTAGACGGACTCCAGCGCAAGCGTGCCCACCATCACGAGCGGAATGCTTGATGGTGGGCACGCTTCGCTTTGCCCACCCTACAGGACTGCAACCGCTTGCTCACGCCGCAACACCTTCCTGTGGTTATGGGAATCGTAGGATGGGTAGAGCGGAGCGAAACCCATCATTCACGGCGCGTGCTTCATCGCGATGGGTTTCGCTCCGCTCTACCCATCCTACGGGACGACATCGTCAGGCGCGCATCGCCTGCAGGCCCTTGAAGGTGAGGCGCTTGGGGTCCTTGATGCCGGCGAGGTAGAGGCGGCGGATGAAGGCAACGGCGGCGTCGCGGTCGCAATCGGTCAGCGCCACGAGGGCATCGACGGCAATTCGCTGGGCGTCCATGGGCTTCCTCTTGCTATCAGCAGCCACAGGCCGTGCAGCGTAGGGCATCTCGGTTAATCCGGCGTTAACCGTCGCGGCAGAATGGCTGATTCGGCAGGAAGCCCGAATCCGCAAAACTACCCATGGGACGTTAAGGCGCAGGTTTCGCAGCGAGGATTGTCACGAATACTGCATCACGCCGTCATCCACCTTGCCATAGCGCAGGGAGACGATGTCGAGCGCATAGTTCTGGTAGAGCCGCCACGGCCGCTTCGAGCCCTGCTTGGGCAGTTTGGCGATCGAGCGCTGGACATAGCCGGATGAGAAATCCAGCGCCGGCAGCGCCTCGATCGAGGGATCGAGATTATGCGCCACGCATTGCCTGAAGCCGTGCCGGTCCATGTAGTTGATCAGACGGCAGGCATATTCGCAGGTGAGGTCGCATTTCAGCGTCCAGGACGCGTTGGTGTAGCCGAGCGTCGCAGCGAGGTTCGGCACATCCGAATACATCATGCCCTTGTAGCTCAGCGTATTCGCGAAATCGACCTTGCGGCCGTCGACGCTGACCTCGACGCCGCCGAGCACCTGCAGGATCAGGCCGGTGGCGGTGATGATGATATGGGCCGGAAGCTCGCTGCCGTCCTCTAGGCGAATCCCGTTCCTGGTGAAGGTGTCGATCCGGCTGGTGACGACGGAGGCGCGCTTCTCGCGGATCGACTTGAACAGGTCGCCGTCAGGCACAAGGCAGAGCCGCTGCTCCCAGGGATTGTAGCGCGGCGTGAAATGCGTGCCGATGTCGTAATCCGGACCGAGCGCCATCTTGATGCCGCCGAGGATGAGCTCTTTGGCGCGCTCCGGCTTGCGGCGGCAGAGCTGGAAGAAATACATGCCGAGCAGCACGTTGCGCCAGCGGATCAGATGATAGGCGAGCTTGGCCGAGAGATTGCGCCTGAGCTTGTTGGCGAGCGCATCCTCCGCCGGACGCGCCACCACATAAGTCGGCGAGCGCTGCAGCATGGTGACATGCGCGGCCGTCTTGGCGAGCTCCGGCACCAGCGTCACCGCGGTTGCCCCCGAGCCAATCACGACGACGCGCTTGCCGGCATAGTCGAGATGCTCGGGCCATTTCTGCGGATGAACGATCTGGCCCTCGAAGTCGGCGGCACCAGCAAATTCCGGCGTGTAGCCTTCCTCGTATTTGTAATAGCCCGAGCACATGAAGAGGAAATTGCAGGTGAAGCGCACGATCTCGGCCGCGCCCTCGCCTGCCCTGCGCTCCGCCTCGACGGTCCAGCGCACCTGTTCGGACGACCACGAGACGCGCTTGACGCGATGGTTGAAGCGGATCTTGCGGTCGATCCCGTTCTGCGCCGCGGTCTCCCGCACATAGTTCAGGATCCGCGGCCCGTCGGCGATCGCCTTCGGTTCGGTCCAGGGGCGGAACGAGTAGCCGAGCGTGTACATGTCGCTGTCGGAGCGGATGCCGGGATAGCGGAACAGATCCCAGGTGCCGCCGATGCAGTCGCGGCCCTCGAGGATGACGTAGCTTTTGGTCGGGCACTTCCGCTGCAGGTGATAGCCCGCGCCGATGCCGGACAGCCCGGCACCGACGATCAGAACATCGAAATGCTCGATTGCCTCGGTCATGGCGTTCTCCCTGCCGAAGTATTGAGCAGGCGGGAACCAATTTGCAACTCGCTTCGGTTGGCCGCACCAAAGAAAAAGGCCCCGGACTGCGCCGGGGCCTTCCAATATCTCGCTGAGGAGAACTGGGGGTCAGTAGCGGTAGTGATCCGACTTGTACGGCCCTTCCGTCTTGACGCCGATATAGTCGGCCTGGTCCTTGCGCAGTTCGGTCAGCTTGACGCCGATCTTGGCGAGGTGCAGGCGGGCGACCTTCTCGTCCAGCGACTTCGGCAGCACGTAGACCTTCTTCTCGTACTTGCCGTCCTTGTTGTTGGCGAACAGCTCGATCTGCGCCAGCGTCTGGTTGGTGAAGGAGGCCGACATCACGAAGGACGGATGGCCCATGGCGTTGCCGAGGTTCACGAGGCGGCCTTCCGACAGCAGGATGATGCGGTGCTTGTCGGCGAATTCGATCTCGTCGACCTGCGGCTTGATGTTGGTCCATTTCAGATTGCGCAGGGACGCGATCTGGATCTCGTTGTCGAAGTGGCCGATGTTGCAGACGATGGCGCGATCCTTCATCGCGCGCATGTGCTCGATGGTGATGATGTCCTTGTTGCCGGTGGCGGTGACGAAGATGTCGGCGCGCGGCGCGGCATCTTCCATGGTCACGACCTCATAGCCTTCCATCGCCGCCTGCAGCGCGCAGATCGGATCGATCTCGGAGACCATTACGCGGCAGCCGGCCTGGCGCAGCGAAGCGGCCGAGCCCTTGCCGACGTCGCCGAAGCCCGCGACCATCGCGACCTTGCCCGACAGCATCACGTCGGTGCCGCGGCGGATACCGTCGACCAAGGACTCCCGGCAGCCATAGAGGTTGTCGAACTTCGACTTGGTGACACTGTCGTTGACGTTGATGGCGGGGAACAGCAGCGTGCCCTTGTTCGCCATCTCATAGAGGCGGTGCACGCCCGTCGTCGTCTCCTCGGAGACGCCCTTGATGTTCTTGGCGATCTCGGCGAACCAGCCCTTCGGCTTCTCCTTCAGCAGCCGCTTGATCAGCGCGTAGAAGATCTCTTCTTCCTCAGAGGCGGGCTTGTCGAGGAACGCAGTGTCGCCCTGCTCGGCGCGGTAGCCGGCATGCACCAGCATGGTGGCGTCGCCGCCGTCGTCGAGGATCATGTTGGGCGTGCCGCCGCCGTGCCAGTCGAACAGCTTGGCGGTGTAGTCCCAGTACTCGGTGAGCGTCTCGCCCTTCACCGCGAACACCGGAATGCCAGCCGCAGCGATCGCGGCCGCGGCGTGGTCCTGGGTCGAATAGATGTTGCAGGAGACCCAGCGGATGTCGGCGCCGAGCGCGGCCAGCGTCTCGATCAGGACTGCGGTCTGGATCGTCATGTGCAGGGAGCCGGCAATACGCGCGCCCTTCAGGGGCTGCTTGGGGCCGAACTCCTCGCGTGTCGCCATCAGGCCGGGCATCTCGGTTTCTGCGAGCGAGATTTCCTTGCGGCCGAAGTCGGCGAGCGAGATGTCCTTGACGATGTAGTCGGTGAAGGCAGGCTTCTTGGCGGCGGCGGTCATGCGATTGATCCCTCAAAAAGCGTATTCCGAAAAGCGATCTCAGCTTTCCGGAATACGCGACACGGTTACGGACAACAATTACGGAGAAAGTCAGACTGCGCGCTTGAGCGGCTCGACGAGATCGGTCTTCTCCCAGGAGAAGCCGCCCTCATTGTCGGGCGTGCGGCCGAAATGGCCGTAAGCCGAGGTCCGCGCGTAGATCGGACGGTTGAGGTCGAGATGGCTGCGGATGCCGCGCGGGGTCAGGTCCATCGCCTGCGCCACCGCCTTCTCGAGTCTGTCCTCCGGCAGCTTACCTGTGCCATGGGTGTCGATGTAGATCGACAGCGGCCGCGCCACGCCGATCGCGTAAGCGAGCTGCAGCGTGCAGCGGTCGGCGAGACCGGCCGCGACGATGTTCTTGGCCACATAGCGCGCGGCATAGGCGGCCGAGCGGTCGACCTTGGTCGGGTCCTTGCCGGAGAAAGCGCCGCCGCCATGCGGGGCCGCGCCGCCATAGGTGTCGACGATGATCTTGCGGCCGGTGAGGCCGGAATCGCCGTCGGGCCCGCCGATGAAGAACTTGCCGGTCGGGTTGATGTGCCAGATGGTCTTGCCGTTGATCCAGTCCTTCGGCAACGCCTCGCGCACATAGGGCTCGACGATGTCGCGAACCTGAGTGGAGGAGAGGTCCTCGACCAGATGCTGGTGCGAGACCACGATCTCACGCACGCCGACCGGCTTGCCGTTCTCGTACTGCACGGTCACCTGGCTCTTGGAGTCCGGCCCCAGGACCTTCTCGCGGCCCGAGTGGCGCGCTTCGGAAATCAGCCGCAGGATCTTGTGGGCGTAGAAGATCGGCGCCGGCATCAGGTCAGGCGTCTCATTGGTGGCGTAACCGAACATGATGCCCTGGTCGCCCGCGCCCTCTTCCTTCTTCTCGCCCGGCTGCAGCGCGTCGACGCCCTGTGCGATATCGGCCGACTGCGGATGCAAGAGGATCTCGATGTCGCAGGTCTTCCAGTGGAAGCCTTCCTGCTCGTAGCCGATGTCCTTGATCGCCTCGCGGACAGTGCTTTCGATCTGGTCGTTGGTCACCGACTGCGGCCCGCGGGTTTCGCCGGCGATCACCACCTTGTTGGTGGTGGCGAGCGTTTCGCAGGCAGCGCGGATCTGCCACGGGTCGATCCCGGCTTTCGGGCCTTCCCGGTAGAACAGGTCAACGATCTCGTCGGAAATCCGGTCGCAGACCTTGTCGGGATGACCCTCCGAGACCGACTCGCTGGTGAACAGGTAAGACGCGCGCATCTAGCAAACCCCTTTTTTCGTCGAGCTCCGACGTTCGTTCCTGAATGTGTCCCTGGAATGTCAGTCTCTACGACGCGAGATGACGTAGGATTCGTCGTAAAACCACAGCCCATTGTGCTTGCGCAGCACTTCGCGGGTAGCCTCCAGAGTTCGGCCGCTTTCCGTCATCTCGGTCAACCGGTCATCCTCGATCTGGGCGACATACACTGCCGCGTTCCACGCTGCAAAAGCCGTCGAGGTTCCGATCGACCCGGTGACCTCGTTCGGCAAGGCTTCCATATCATAACGGAAGATCGAACGGTTATCGGCGTAAGCGTTAAAGTTAAGGTCGCGCCCGGCCGATCCGAGTTCGTACTTGACCGCGCGCAATATCTCATGGCGGCTGACGGCGAAAGGATTTTCTCCGGGCCACACTGCCTGAATAATTTCCAGGCCCGGATCGTGGCCATGGGAGTGGATACCGATCAAGCGCCCACCGGCGCGCAAGGCCCGCGCCAGCGGCGCGATGATGCGCTTGGCGCGGAAATTCACAGACGATTTTGCCCGGTATGGCTGGGATGCGATGACGAGGTCGAAATTGGCCTCGGTCTTGCCGGCCCGCGGGATGATCGAATCGAGCAGGAACCTTTGGTCCTCCCGATAGAGCGCCAAAACCACCGGGCGCTCATAGATGGGCATCCCGGATCGTGGGCTGACGCTAGCCCGCCAATTCTGCTCAAGAAATGGGCCGAGTTCCGCGATCTGGGCCTCGAATTCGCCCGACGACGCCCCCCGTAACGCCACTTCGTGCCAGAGCGTACCGGCGGCTGCCGCAGGCGATTTCGGGGTCAGCCAGGGCGCCTCGGCGTAATACATGTTGGTCAGCACGAAGACGGTAGCGGGATGCTCGAACAGCCGGTCCGCCACCTTTTCGAGGGTCAGCCGGACGTCCTCCAGGCTCAATTCCTTGCCGGCGACGTAGAACGGCATATGCGGGAAGCGGCTATGCATGGCACGCAGAACTCGCGCCAGCACGGTACCGTCGCCGATACCTGCGTCGAATACCCGCAGCGCCGGCGGCCGGGGATGGAGGGCGGACAGTTCCAGCGCGACGCGCTGCGCGATCACCCGCTTCTCGCCGCAGGTGTGGACAAACAGCAGGTATCTCTGCCGGTTCTCGAAAAAGCGGAAGTTTTGCCGCGGATCGCGCTTTTCGGGCGGCACCACCAGGCCGCGCGGCGGCGCCACCCCGCCGGGCGTGGAGGTGGCGATGAAGGTCTGGATACGGTCCAGCGTGTCGATGGTGATCCGCTTACCCTCCCGCAGCCGGTGCACCAGCTTGCCGTCATTCACGGCGCGGCGGCCGAACGTCGTCTCGGCCATATCCGCCCGGCGGCAGAAGTCGGTGATCTGGCTGAGGATCTCGTCGTTCTTCATTGGGCCAGGACGGTGGGACCGCTGTGGGCAGGGGTGGGCGAGGAAGTACCCCTATCACCATCTGCCCACTTCTTGAAGCCCTCTCCTCTCCGCAATCAAAACGAGTACAAATGAAGGATACTACTGATCACCGCGCGCGGCGACTCGTCGGCCGCAGCCCACGAGCGAAGGGGAAAGCAACCCATCTTCGCGCTTATGTGGAGATGGATTGCTTCGTCGCAGAGCCTGTCATCGGGCCCGCCAGAGGCGGGACCCGTCGGCTCCTCACAATGATGAAGTGGCGCTACCTGCCCCACACCTCTTCTGCGACTTCCACCGCGAGCCTGAGCTTCGCCCACTGCTCTTCTTCGGAAAGGATGTTGCCCTCCTCGGTCGAGGCGAAGCCGCATTGCGGCGAGAGCGCGAGCTGGTCGAGCGGCGCGAATTTCGAAGCTTCCTCCAGCCGTCGCTTGATGGCGTCCTTCGTCTCGAGCTCGCCGAATTTCGAGGTGATGACGCCGACCACGACGACCTTGTTGCCCTTCGGCAGATAACGCAGCGGCTCGAAGCCGCCGGCGCGGTCGGAATCATATTCGAGGAAATAGCCGTCATAGTTGGTGCCGCCGAGCAGCGTTTGCGCCACCGGCTCATAGCCACCGGACGAAATCCAGGTGGAGCGGAAATTGCCGCGGCAGACATGGGTCGATATCACCATGTCGGACGGACGGTCCGCGATCGCGTAATTGATGACGCGGGCGTAGATCTCCTGCAGGCCATCGGGATCGTCGCCGCGCTCGCGCGCCTTCTGCAATTCGTCCTGCGAGCAGAGATAGGCCCACACGGTGTCGTCGAACTGCAGATAGCGGCAGCCGGCGTCGTAGAACGCCTTCACGGCCTTGCGGTAGGTCTTACCGAGATCCTCGAAGAACGGCTCAAGATCGGGATAGACCTCCTTCGAGATCAGCTTGCGGCCGCCGCGGAAGTGCAGCACCGACGGCGCGGGGATCGTCATCTTCGCAGTGACGTGAGCCTGGTCGGCGTATTTCTTCAGAAACCTGAAGTGATCGAGCATCGGGTGGTTGTCGGGGAAATCCAATTTGTCGATCACGCGGATCGCGTCATGACGCGTCTGCACGCCCGCGAACTGGATGCCGGCGTCCGGGTGGAACAGTTCGCAGCCGGTCAGCTTGGCGAGAAAATCGAAGTGCCACCAGGAGCGGCGGAATTCACCGTCGGTCGCGAGCTTCAGGCCAGTGGAGGCCTGGCGGTGTACGACCTTCTCGATCTCGATGTCCTCGATCTTGCGCAGATCCTCGGGCGTGATCTCGCCCTTTTCAAGCTTGGCGCGGGCCTCCTTGATCTTCGGTGGCCGCAGCAGGCTGCCGACCTCGTCGGCGCGGAAAGGAGGTTTTGTTCGTTGCATGGTTTCGACTCCCTAGGGACGGAACTAATGCGCTTTGGCGCCGGAGACCCCAAGATGCCGCTCGAGCACCGTGGGATCGGCCTTCAAGGCATCGCTTGCCGCATCGTGCACGATTGTGCCGCGTTCCAATATCACGACGCGGTCGGCGAGCCCCAGAACCTTTTGCGCGTGCTGTTCTACGATGATCGAACAGATACCACCAGAGCGGGTGATCGTGCCGAGCGCCTTCAGCAATTCCTCAACGATGATCGGCGCCAGCCCTTCCGTCGGCTCGTCGAGGAGCAGCACCTTCGGGTTCAGCGTCAGCGCACGCCCGATCGCCAGCATCTGCTGCTCGCCACCGGAGAGCTGGTTGCCGAAATTGTTGCGGCGTTCTTCGAGCCGCGGAAACATCCGGTAGATTTGCTCGACTGTCCACGGTCCCGGCTGGGCCACTGCGGTCATGTTCTCCTCGACCGTGAGGGAGCGAAAGATATTGCGTTCCTGCGGTACCCAGCCGACGCCAGCGCGGGCCCGCTGGTCTGGGCGCAATGCCGTGATGTCCTGCCCACCCAACGACACGGTGCCGCCGAAACGGCGGGTGACGCCGACGATGGAATTGATCAGCGTGGTCTTGCCGGTGCCGTTGCGCCCGAGCAGCGCCAGCACCTGGCCTTCGGGGAGCGACAGTGTCATGCCCGGCAGCACCACCGCCTCGCCATAACCGGCACGCAGGCCCTCGATCGCGAGCAGGTCAGGCATTGGCTGCCTCGCCGAGATAGACCGCCTTCACCTGCGGATCGCGCGCTACGGCATCCGGCGGACCTTCGGTCAATAGCGCACCATTGACCAGCACCGAGATGCGGTCGGCGAAGGAGAATACGAGATCCATGTCGTGCTCGATCAGGAGCACGGTCACCTCGCGCGGCAGCGCCGCGACTGCGGCCAGGATGTCGTGGCGCTCGATTTCGGGTACGCCGGCCGCCGGCTCGTCGAGCAGCAGCACGCGGGGTCTGGCGGCGATCGCGACCGCGATCTCGAGCAGGCGCTGCTTGCCATAGGGCAAAGTGACGGTGAGCTCGTTCATGACGTCGAGCAAATGAAACCGCGCGAGGATCTCGGCGGTCTCGGCATTGACGTCTGCCCGCGTCCCCATCCGCCGCCACCAGTCGCCACCGCGGCCCATCCGTTCGGAGACCGCGAGCCCAATGGTCTCGAGCGGCGTGAGATCGGGATAGAGCTGATTGATCTGGAACGTACGCGACAGGCCGCGCAGCACGCGCCTGTGCACCGGCAGGCTGGTGATGTCGTTGCCTTCGAGCAGGATGCGGCCGGCATTGGGCCGCAGCACCCCGGTGAGCAGGTTGATCACCGTGGTCTTGCCGGCCCCGTTCGGCCCGATCAAAGCGTGGCGGGCGCCCTGCTCGATCCGAAGCGAAAGCTCGCGCGTGACACGCAAGCCGCCGAAGGATTTATCCAATCCCCTGGTTTCCAGCGCGATCGTCATGACGGGTCGCTCTCAGGGACCACGACAACGGCCCGGCGGCCGGCAAATTGCCGGATGATGAGGTTCGGCAGCCAAAGCACCCAGCGATGGATGCGGGCGCGGCCGACCAGAACGATCACGACCAGCACCAGCCCGATCCAGAACAGCCAATATTGCGGCGTGATAGTCGAAAACAGCTCCTGCAGCATCTTGAACACGACGGCACCGATCAGCCCGCCATAGAGATAGCCGGTTCCGCCGATGACAAGCATCAGCATTAAATCAGCCGAACGCTCGAACGAGAACACGTCTAGCGAGGCGAGCGCCGTCGTCTGTGTGAACAGCGCGCCGGCGATGCCGGCATAGAACGCCGAGACGGTGTAGATCGCGATCAATCGGCGATTGACGGGAATACCGATCGCGGCGGCGCGCAGCGGGTTGTTCCGGATCGCGCGCAGCGACAGCCCGAACGGCGAATGTACGATCCGCCGGGCAAGCACGAACAGGAGGAACAGCACGATCAGCGAATAGAAGAAGCCGGTCTTGCCGAAGATGTCGAAGGCGAAGTGGCCGAGAATCGGCTGCATCTCGATGCCCTGCAATCCGTCGGTGCCGCCGGTGATATCGGAGAAGCGTTCGGCGAGCGCTTCCAGGAGCAGCGCGATGCCGAGCGTCACCATCAGCCGGGTCAGATCGACGCCGCGGATGACAAGGAAGCTCGTGAAGAAGCCCAGTACCATCGCAGCAAAACCTGCGACCACGAGCGCAAGCACAGGCTCGCTGATGATGCCATGCAGCGCCAGCAGCCCTGCGGCATAGGCGCCGACGCCGAAGAACGCGGCATGCCCGAGCGAGACGATGCCGGCATAGCCGAGGATCAGGTCGAGCGACAGCGCGAACAAAGCGAGCCGCACGATGTCGGTCATGATCAGGTAGCGGGATGGAAACAGGAAGCCACAGGCGACGACCACGATCCAGAACGCAATCTCGCCCGGCCGCCAGCGGGCACTGGCAACCGCATGCGTGGAGAGGTCGGGAAGCGTGGTCATCGCGCCCTCAACGCGCGGCCGTGCGGCCGAACAGGCCGTTCGGACGCCAGATCAGGATCACGATCATGATGGTGTAGATCACGAAGGGTCCCATCTTCGGGACATAATACTTGCCGGCGACATCGCCGATGCCGAGCAAGAGCGAGGCCAGGAATGGCCCGGTGATCGAGGAGGAGCCGCCCACCGTCACCACGATCAGAAAGTAGATCATGAATTTGAGCGGGAAATACGGATCGAGACCGAGGATCTCCGCGCTCAACGCGCCGCCGAGCCCGGCCAGCCCACAACCGAAGGCGAAGGTAAACGCAAACACCTGCGGCACATTGATGCCGAGCCCGATCGCGGCGCGGGGATCATCGACGGCTGCGCGCAGGCGGCTGCCGAAGCGCGTGCGCGCCAGGATCAATTGCAGCGCGACCGTGAGGAAACCGCAGATCACGATGATCATCAGCCGGTAGCGGCCGATGCCGACCCCGAACAAATCGAACTGCCCCTCGAGGGCCGCCGGCAATTTGATGAAGACCCGCGTCGAACCCATGATGTAGTCGACCGCTGCGACCGACATGAAGACAAGGCCGATCGAGAACAGCACCTGGTCAAGATGGCTGCGCGCATAGAGATGACGGTACAGCGCTCGCTCCAGGACCACGCCAATCGCAGCACTCGCGACGAAGGCAAGCGGCAGCGCCACAAAGAACGGCCAGCCGGAATTGTTCACCAGCACCGCGCAGATGTAGCCGCCGGCCATTGCGAAGGCGCCGTGCGCGAGGTTGACGAAGTTCATCAGCCCGAGCGTCACCGCGAGCCCGCAAGCGAGCACGAACAGCAGCATGCCGTAGGCGACCCCGTCGAACAGGATGGTGAAGAGACTGGTCATTGGAGGTCGGAGAACTCTAACAGGAACTCGTCATTCCGGGGCACGCGAAGCGTGAACCCGGAATCTTGCTCAGTAACCTCGGGATTCCGGGTTCGCTGGCTTCGCCAGCGCCCCGGAATGACAGCGGGGAGCGTCACTTCTTGGTCTTGCCGGGGTCCTTGACGGCCTCGAACGTAGCGAACTCCACATTGTAGAGTTCGCCGTCGACCTTCTCGACCTTGCGGATATAGATGTTCTGGACGATGTCGCGTGTCTCGGGGTCGATCGAGATCGGCCCCCGCGGGCTCTCCCACTTCATTCCCTTCATCGCCGCGATCAGCTTGTCGCCGGTCGCGTCGCCGCCAGTCTTCTTCAGGGCTTCATAGATCAAATGGATGCCATCATAGCCGCCCACCGCCATGAAGCCGGGACGGTTGTTGAACGCCTTCTTGTAGGCGGCCACGAATTCCTTGTTGGTCTGCGAGGGATGCGCGGCGGAATAGAGATGCGCGGTGACCGCGCCGAGCGCGGCGTCGCCCATGTTGTTGAGGAGATCGTCGTCCATGACGTCACCTGGGCCGATCACCGTGATGCCGCTCTTGTCCAGCCCGCGCTCGGCATATTGCTTCATGAAATTGCCGCCCTGCCCGGCCGGCACGAACACGAACATGGCGTCCGGCTTGGAATCCTTCATCCGTTGCAGGAATGGCGCGAAGTCGGGATTGGCGAGCGGCACCTTCACCTCTTCGACGATCTCGCCGCCGCCGGCCACGAAATGCTCCTTGAAGGAAGCGAGCGCGTCATTGCCGGGCGCGTAATCCGAGGTCAGGGTCGCCACCTTCTTGATGCCGTTCTTGACCGCCCAGTCGCCGATGATGGTGGAAGACTGCGGCAGCGTGAAGCTGGTGCGGACGATATAGGGCGAGCGCTCGGTGATGATGGAGGTGCCGGCCGCCATCACGATTTCCGGAACTTTCGCCTGCGTCGCCAGGGGCGCCGCAGCGAGCGCGGCCGGGGTGACGCCGAAACCGGCAATGATGTTCACTTTCTCGTTGACGATCAGCTCCTGGGCGAGCCGCTTGGTGTTGTCGGGAACCGCGGCGTCGTCCCTCAGGATGATCTCGATCTTCTTGCCAGCGACCGTGTCCCCCTTCTGCTGCATATAGAGCTTGATCGCGTTGTCGATCTGCTTGCCGGTCGAGGCCTGCCCGCCGGTCATCGGTACGATCAGGCCGATCTTGACCGTTTCCTCCGCCTGGGCGGGCACGACTGCCGCGGCGGCGGCAATGGCGCCTGCAGCCAGCAACAATTGACGGCGAATGAACATGAACGCTTCTCCCCCTCATCGTTCTTGCGGATCGAACGGCCCTTGCCTCACCATAGCCCAGATCGTTCGGCGGTGTAGCGCGGCGAATGGCGTCGCCCGGCACCGGTTTGTCAAGCCGACGTAAGGATGGTGCCGGCGCAATGACCGCCAGGAGCTCCCGATAGCTTAAGGTTCCATAATACCTCCAACAAGACCTGATAAGGCTATCTTACCATTTCGAAACTAAGGTCCGCTGACCCGCGCCAACGGTTGGCGCAGTTCGGTCCAAATCTTCAAGCCCACGACACCCTGCATTGCGATGCCAACCAGCGCCCGCCCTCTCGCAACCCTCTTAGCCCTGACTCTGACAGGCTGCGCCTTGGGAGGATGCGGTACCGTCAACGAGAAGCTGTCTGCCGGCGCCGCGGACCTCATTCCGGCCTGGGCGGGCGGGCTGCCCGCCGACGCCCCACCCCGGCCCGGCACCGCCAAATATGACGAATTCATGCGCGAGCGGGAACGCAAGCGGATGATGCCGGCTGCCGAGCGCGGCGACGATAACAAGCCGGCACCGACCTCGCAGGACACCGCTCATTGAGGACGGGCGAGCGCCACTCCGCTCAGTCGACGAACACCACCGTCTTGCGTCCGTTGGGGATCACGCGGTCCTCGAGATGGTAGCGGATCGCGCGGGCCAGCACCCGGCGCTCGATATCCCGGCCCTTGCGGACGAGGTCGTCGGGCGTATCGCGGTGGCTGATGCGCTCGACGTCCTGGTCGATGATCGGCCCTTCGTCGAGGTCACCGGTGACGTAATGGGCAGTGGCGCCGATCAATTTGACGCCGCGCTCATGGGCCTGGTGGTAGGGGCGCGCGCCCTTGAAGCCCGGCAGGAACGAATGGTGGATATTCATGCAACGGCCCGCGAGCTTGGCCGACAGTTCGTCCGACAGGATCTGCATGTAGCGTGCGAGCACGACGAGGTCGGCGCTCGTGTCCTCGGCGAGCTTCCAGAGCGCGGCTTCCTGCTCGCGTTTGGTCTCCCTGGTCACAGGCAGGTAGTGGAACGGGATTTCACCGAAATCGAGATGGCTGTAGGTCTCGCGCGGATGGTTGGAGACGATCGCGGTCGGGATCATCTGCAATTCGCCGGTGCGCCAGCGATAGAGGATATCGACCAGGCAGTGATCGGATTTGGAGACTAGCAGCATCACACGGCGGCGACTTGCGCGGTCGCGCATCTGCCAAACCATGCCGAAACGCTCGGCGATTGCGGTAAAGCCGGTCTGCAGCGCCGACAATTCGACCGCGAGGTCGGCGGCGGTGAACACCACCCGCATGAAGAATTTCTTGGTTTCGATATCGTCGAACTGCTGGGCGTCCAGGATGTTCTGACCATTATGCGCGAGAAAGGTCGAGACCGCCGAGACGATACCGGGACGGTCGGGGCAGGACAGAGTCAGGACAAATTGGGGGTCGGACATGGCGATGGATCGAGACTTGGCCGATGAGGGCTTGATTGACTAAGGCTTGGGCTGCCGCAGGAACGGCTGATTTGCGGGCCCTGCTCTACCACCGCCGTCGCCCTTGCGCCAATCCCGCGGCAGGGGCCAAATTAAACTCTACGAGAGGCACATCATGGCTGACCGGCTGAACGGCTACCGCATCCTGATCCTGGAGACGCGCGAGGAGGCGCAATTCTCCCGCCTGCTCGCCGAACAGGGCGCCGACGTGCTGCAATGTCCGATGTTCGCGATCCACGATGCGCCGGATCCGGCGCCGATCGAGGCCTGGATCAAGCGTTGTATCGAAAACCCCTTCGACGATCTGGTGCTGATGACCGGCGAGGGCCTGCGGCGCTTGATGAAGGTCGTACGCCGCGTCGGCGTCGAGCAGGAGTTCATTGCAGCGCTGACCAAGGCCCGCAAATTCGCCCGTGGCCCAAAGCCCGGCCGTGCGTTGCGCGAAATCGGGCTCGAGCCGCAGGTGACGACGGAGAAACCGACCTCGGAGGGCGTCATCGAGATACTGTCCCGGATCGATCTGAAGGGCCATCGCCTCGGCCTCCAGCTCTATCCAGACAAGGATCATGGCGCATTGATCGGCGCGATCGAGGCCCAGGGCGCGGAGGTCGATACCGTGCTGCCCTATGTCTACGATCCCAAGGCGGCCGACGCCAACATCGTCGTCGCCATCGACGAGATGGCGGAGGGCCGGATCGATGCGATCGCGTTGACCAACCTGGGCCAGGTGCGCCGGCTGTTCGAAGCCGCGCGGGCGCGCGGCTATGAGGACAGGCTGCGTCAGGGCCTTGACCGGACCTCGATCGCCTCGGTGGGGCCGGCGGTCTCCGGCGAGCTCGCCTCGCACGGCCTGCGCACCGATATCGCGCCGCCGAACGACGCTTACTTCATGAAGCCGCTGATCTCGGCGATGGCGGTGGCACTGGCGAAGCAGCCACCACGGATGGGGGCGAAATAACCAACTCGTCATGCCCCGCGCAGGCGGGGCATCCAGTATCCGGCAGCTTCTCGGCTTGAGCGCTGCCGCCTCTGGAATACTGGATCGTCCGCCTTCGCGGACGATGACGGTAGAGGTTGTGGCATAGCAACGCCACTGGCCGATTTTGTTCGCAGAGAACTATTCCGCCGCCTGCTGGGTCTCGCTGAGATAAGCCTGATAGGCGAGCCCGATGCCGTCTTCCAGCGATGTCTTCGCTTGCCAGCCAAGCGCGGCTAGCCGGCTGACGTCCAGCAATTTGCGCGGCGTGCCGTCCGGCCGCGAGGTGTCATAGCTGATCTCGCCGTTATAGCCGACCGCCGCCGCAACGACGCGGGCGAATTCCGCGATCGTGATGTCCTTGCCGGTGCCGATATTGACCAGGCCGCTGTCGGAATAGACCTTCATCAAGTGGATGCAGGCGTCGGCGAGATCGTCGACATAGAGGAATTCGCGCCGCGGCGTGCCGGTGCCCCAGACCACGACATTCTTCGTCCCGGACGCTTTCGCCTCATGGAAACGGCGGATCAAGGCCGCGACGACGTGGCTGTATTCGGGGTGATAATTATCACCGCGACCATAAAGATTGGTCGGCATCACGCTGATGAAATCCGCGCCGTACTGGCTGCGATAGGTTTCCGCCATCTTGATGCCCGCGATCTTGGCAATCGCGTAGGGCTCATTGGTCGGCTCCAGCGGCCCGGTCAGCATCGAGTCCTCGCGCAGCGGCTGTGGCGCCAGGCGAGGATAGATGCAGGAGGAGCCGAAGAACATCAGCTTCTCGGTTCCGTTGACGTGAGCCGCATGGATCACGTTGGTCGCGATCGCCAGATTGTCGTAGAGGAACTCGGCGCGCAGCAGGTCGTTGGCGGCGATGCCACCGACTTTCGCCGCCGCCAGGAACACCACCTGCGGCCGCCTGGCGGCAAACCACCGGTTGACCGCGGCCTGGTCGCGCAGATCGACCTCGCCGCGCGGCATCGTCAGAAGCTCGACATCCTCCTGTGCAAGCCGTCGCACCAGCGACGAGCCGACCATGCCGCGATGGCCGGCGACAAAGACCGTCTTGCCTTTCAGCTCAAACGGCGTGCTTGCCATTGGCGGCCTCCTGCCTGGCCTCGGCGAGGTCGCTCGCCACCATCTCCTTCACGAGCTGGGCAAAGCTGGTCTTCGGCTTCCAGCCGAGCTTCTCGCGCGCCTTGCTGGCGTCGCCGATCAAGAGGTCGACCTCGGTCGGCCGGAAATAGGTCGGGTCGATACGGACCACGGTCTTGCCGGATTTTGTGTCGACCCCGATCTCGTCAACGCCCTTCCCGCGCCACTCGATTCCGCGGCCGATTTCGGCAAACGCGAGTTCCACGAATTCGCGCACCGAGCGCGTCTCGCCAGTCGCCAGCACGAAATCGTCAGGAGCATCCGCCTGCAGGATACTGTGCATACCCTCGACATAATCCCGCGCATGACCCCAGTCGCGCTTGGCCTCGAGATTGCCGAGATAGAGCGTCTCCTCGAGTCCGAACTCGATGCGGGTGACGCCGCGGGTGATCTTGCGGGTGACGAAGGTCTCGCCGCGAATCGGGCTCTCATGGTTGAACAGGATGCCGTTCGAAGCATACATGCCGTAGGCCTCGCGGTAGTTCACCGTGATCCAGTAGCCGTAAAGCTTTGCCACGCCATACGGCGAACGCGGATAGAATGGCGTGGTTTCCCGCTGCGGCACTTCCTGGACCAGGCCGTAAAGCTCCGATGTCGAGGCCTGATAGAACCGCGTCTCCTTCTCCATGCCGAGGATGCGGATCGCCTCCAAGAGGCGCAGCACGCCGATCGCATCGGCATTCGCCGTATATTCCGGGCTCTCGAAACTGACCCCGACATGGCTTTGCGCGGCGAGGTTATAGATCTCGGTCGGCCTGATCTGCTGCATCAGCCGGATCAGGTTGGTCGAGTCCGTCATATCGCCATAATGCAGCAGGAACGGCACGTTGCCGACATGGGGATCTTGATAGAGATGATCGACGCGCGCCGTATTGAACGACGACGAGCGACGCTTGATGCCATGGACGGTGTAGCCAAGGCCGAGCAGATATTCAGCGAGGTAAGCGCCGTCCTGACCGGTGGCGCCCGTGATCAGCGCGACACGTCGCTTGGAGTCCTGAACCGCCATATCCTCTCCGAGGGCACGGAACTGCGCCGGGTTGCGAATGGCCCGGTCTGTAGCATCCGTCCTCCGCGAAGTCTAATGCCATAACCATTTGGAATCAGGCCGTTAGCCTCGAGCTTTCGGGCAGACACGGCGCCGGGCCGGCTGGACTATTCGCCGTAGTGGCGGAGACGTTCGAGGTCGACAATGGTCACGCCGCCATATTCCAGCCGCAGGAGGCCCTCCTTCTCTAGCCGCTTCAGGCACTGGTTCGCATTCTGCCGCGAGATGCCGGAAAGCGCCCCGATTTCCTCCTGCGTGATCTCGAGATGGCGCGACAGCTCGGGGTAGAGAATTGGGTTGAACAGGGAGGCGATGGAACGCGCCAGCCGCGCGGTCGCATCCAGGGTACGGCCATATTCCAGGAGCGCAATGAACTGGCCAAGCCGCTCGTTGAGCTGCGCCACCAGGAAACGGTTGAACGCCACGCTGTTCTCGAACAGCCAGACGAAGGTCTTGCGGTCCATCATGGCCAGCCGCGTGTCGCGCAGCGCCACCACGTCGTAACGCCGCGCTTCGTTCTTCAGCACCGACCCCTCGCCGAACCAGGCGCCGGCAGTCAGTCCGGCGAAGCTTGCGGCCTTGCCGCCGCGGGAGACGATGCCCATCCGCGCCAGCCCCGTGACCACGCCGGTCCAGTAATCGAAACGGTCGCCGCGCATGAAGATGAATTCATTGGCGCCATAGGATTTCTCGGTGATGCCGCTGCGCGCGACCTCGATCTCGCGGTCATCCAGCTCACGCGACCAGGCCGCGATGCGCTTCAGGTAATCGGCAGCAATCATGATCTCGTTGACTGTCGTCCGTCTCGCCATGCTGCACCGCAACAACACGCAGGCCGAACGAAATTTGCCGGCCAATTGTCGGGCACAAGACATTTCACCGTACCGCTTTGCCCTATGGAGGGCCACCGGCGCAATGTCATCTGCACGACACGCGTGGAAGCACGAACGGGCAAGGTGCCGGGTGCGGCGTTACCGCGCATGAACGGTCGCGTTCGCGAGCGGAACGAGGCACCATTAGTCGGATGGCTTAGCCGGAACGACCGATGTAAGATTATCGCTGTCTTTGCAACAAGAGACAAAGAGCGCGTGAAGCGCCGCATCTGGAGGGAATAGGTGGATTACACGTTGGAGGTGCGCGGGGTGTCGCTGCGCTTTGGTGGCGTCCGCGCGCTGACCGAAGTGAGCTTTGGCGTCAAGCCCGGCGAATTGTTCTCCATCATCGGCCCGAACGGCGCCGGCAAGACCTCGATCGTCAACTGCATTTCCGGCCGCTACAAGCCGACCGAAGGCCGGCTTTTCTATCGCGGCAAGGATATCACGGGCCTCAATCCGAACGCCCGGCCCTCGCTCGGCATCGGCCGCACCTTCCAGAATCTCGCGCTGTTCCACCACATGAGCGTGCTCGACAACATCATGGTCGGCCGCCATCACCTGCTGAAGAATAATTTCATCACCGGAGCGCTGTACTGGCTGACCGGCGCGCGGCGCGAGGAGCTCGCTCATCGCCGCAAGGTCGAGGAGATCATCGACTTCCTCGACCTGCAGTCGGTGCGCAAGGCGACCGCCGGCACGCTTCCCTACGGCCTGCGCAAGCGCGTGGAACTTGCCCGCGCGATGGCGCTCGAACCGCAGTTGATCTTGCTGGACGAGCCGATTGCCGGCATGAACTTTGAAGAGAAGGAGGACATGACGCGCTACATCGTCGATCTCAACGAAGAGTTCGGCATGACCGTCGTGATGATCGAGCACGACATGGGGGTGGTGATGGACATCTCCCACCGCGTCATGGTGCTCGATTTCGGCCGCAAGATCGCCGAGGGCGATCCTGCGACCGTGCTCGCCGATCCCCACGTCAAGCGCGCCTATCTCGGCGAAGAGGACGAGGCGCTGGTCGATCCCGACGACGTGCCGCTGCCGCGGGAGAGCGCGGCATGATGGATTACGCCAGGCGCGCCGCACAGGCCGACACCTTTCCCAAGATGCTGCGGCTGAATGCCAGGGAACATGGCCGCGAGATCGCACTGCGCGAGAAGGATCTTGGTCTGTGGCGTGAATTCACCTGGAACGACTACCAGGCCCGCGTGCGGGAATTCGCGCTCGGCATGATCGAACTGGGACTCGGCAGCGGTGACGTCATCGGCATCATCGGCGACAATCGCCCGGACTGGGTCGCCGCCGAGATCGCCAGCCACGCGATCGGCGGCATGAGTCTTGGGCTTTATCGCGACGTGCTGGATGAGGAGGCGGCTTATCTCCTGAACTATGGCGAGGCGAAGCTCGTATTCGCCGAGGATGAGGAGCAGGTCGACAAGCTGCTGGGGCTGGCCGACCGCGCGCCGCACCTGAAGCACATCATCTATTCCGATCTGCGCGGCATGCGGAAATATGACGATCCACGCCTGATGGAGGCAAGCAAGCTCGCCGGCCTCGGCCGCGAGCGCGCGGCGCGTGAGCCCGGCCTCTACGACACGCTGGTCGATGCCACTGATGGCGAAGACGTCGCGATCCTCTGCACGACGTCAGGCACGACAGCCAATCCGAAGCTGGCGATGCTCGCCGCCGGCCGCGTGCTCAAGCATTGCGCAACCTATCTCTCCTTCGATCCGAAGGGACCTGACGACGAATATGTGTCGGTGCTGCCGCTGCCCTGGATTATGGAGCAGGTCTACGCGCTCGGCAAAGGTCTGCTCTGCCGGATGAAGGTCAACTTCGTCGAAGAGCCCGACACCATGATGCACGATTTCCGCGAGATCGCGCCGACCTTCGTGCTGTTCGCGCCGCGGGTATGGGAGGCAATCGCGGCAGACGTGCGCGCCGACGTGATGGACTCGTCGCCGTTGAAGCAAAGGCTCTACGAGCTCGGTATGAAAACCGGGCTTGCGGCGCTCGAGCAAGGCAAGCGCTCGGTGGCCGCGGACCAGCTTCTGTTCCGTGCACTCCGCGACCGGCTCGGGTTCACGCGGCTGCGATCGGCGGCCACCGGCGGCGCCGCGCTCGGCCCCGACACCTTCAAATTCTTCCGGGCAATGGGCGTGCCGCTGCGTACGCTCTATGGCCAGACCGAGCTGCTCGGCGCCTATACGTTGCATCCGCCCGGCGAAGTCGATCCCGATACCACGGGCATCGCGATGGCCGAGACGATCGAGATCCGCGTCGACAACCCTGATGTCAACGGCGTCGGCGAGATCGTGGTGCGCCACCCCAACATGTTCCTAGGGTATTACAAGAACCCAGAGGCGTCTGTGGCAGACATCCAGGATGGCTGGATGCGCTCCGGCGATGCCGGCTATTTCAACGATAGCAACCAGCTCGTGGTGATCGACCGCATCAAGGACCTTGCCGCGACCTCGCGTGGCGATCGCTTCTCGCCGCAGTATATCGAGAACAAGTTGAAGTTCTCGCCCTACATTGCGGAAGCGGTGGTGCTCGGAGCCGGCCGCGACGCGCTCGCCTCGATGATCTGCATCCGCTACTCCATCATCTCGAAATGGGCCGAGAAGAGCCGAATCTCGTTCACGACTTATAGCGACCTCTCCTCGCGTCCCGAGGTCTATGCGCTGTTGCGGAAGGAAGTCGAGACCGTCAACGCCTCGCTGCCACCGGCCCAGCGCATCTCCCGCTTCCTGCTGCTCTACAAGGAACTCGACGCCGACGACGGCGAACTGACCCGCACCCGAAAAGTGCGCCGCGGCGTCATCAACGAGAAATACGCCGAGATCATCGACGCGATTTATCGCGGCGACGCCAACATTCCGGTCGATACCGTGATCCGTTTCCAGGATGGCACCACCCAGCGCGTGCGGACCACGCTGAAGGTGGTGGACATGGTGGGCGCGGCGACTGCGGAGGCCGCGGAATGAGCTATCTGCAACAGCAAGGCGCGATGCGCGTTGTGGTGCCCTCTCCCCTTGTGGGAGAGGGCTGCTCCGGTCCTGACCGGCTACATGGGTAACAGAATAGACCGGCGACATGGGTAACAGGTCAACTGGTCGGCAAGGAGGAC
>NZ_JBEGDB010000098.1:0-26710 GCF_043638955.1 Bradyrhizobium sp. 31Argb
TGACCCCATGGGGTCAGTCCGCTGACCCCGCAAACCTCTCACAGAGGCGCTCTTACACAAAACTTCTGACACTCCCCATGGCCAGTGACGCCGGCACGGCACAGTACCAGGCCCGCTCGATCTGCGAATGCATCCATGCCCGCTGGCGCAACTGGGACCTCAGGCAATTGACCGTGCGCGGCATCGACAAGGTCCGTGCCGTCGTGCTCTGGTACGCCCTCACCAACAACATCCTGCAGGGACATCGCCTCGCCAACGCATAGCTGCGCCAACCCATAGCGGAGCGGAGCGCAAATCCCGCCCCGCTCGACCGTCGAGGTCTTCAACATCCGCTACTTCGGATGCCGTCTACCCGCAGACCGAATTGGTTCTCAGGCTCTACGACGCTGAGGTTCGTCATGGCTCCATTCACCCTCAGGCTCATAACCTGAAGGTCCGGTGTCCACTTTTCCGGATCATGCTCTTAACACTCTGTTAACCAACGCAGCCTAGCCTGCAGTCATCGCCCGGTCATCATCAGCCGATTACCGCCCGGTTCGTTCTAGGAGAACAGCCGATGTCCGTTGAGGCGCTGACATATGCCGCTCCAGGTGCCCGCCTGACAGTCTCGCCGGAGGCCGCTCGTTCGCTGGCCAAGCGATGCCAGTTGCCGTGCTCACTTTCGGATGATGGCAGGACCGAAGTGGAAACAGACCGCAGGGCTTGTACATAGCTGATCCGCGCCCTCTCATTCCCGACTTGCCGGAGCAACGTGAGGCAAAAATGACCCATACCATCGATATCAGGGAGATGAAGGCGCGCGTTGTCGTGTTTGGGGTCGGCGGTGCTGGCGGCAATGCCGTCAACAACATGATCGCCGCCGGGCTGAGTGGGGTCGACTTCATCGTTGCCAATACCGACGCGCAGGCACTTGGCATGTCGAGGGCCAAGCGCATCGTCCAGATGGGCAGCCAGGTGACCAAGGGTCTTGGCGCCGGCGCGCAGCCCGAAGTGGGGTGCGCTGCGGCCGAAGAGGCGACCGATGCAATCCGCGATCATTTGACCGGCGCGCACATGGTGTTTGTTACGGCCGGCATGGGCGGCGGTACGGGCACTGGGGCGGCGCCCGTTATAGCCAGGACCGCGCGCGAGCTTGGCATTCTCACCATTGGTGTCGTCACCAAGCCATTCCACTTCGAGGGTCAGCGCCGCATGCGCATTGCCGAAGCAGGCATTGCCGAACTATTGAAGGCGGTTGACACGCTGCTGATCATCCCAAACCAGAACCTGTTCCGGGTGGCCAACGAGAGAACTTCATTCGCGGATGCCTTCGCCCTGGCCGATCAAGTGCTTTATTCGGGCGTGGCATGCATCAGCGACCTGATAGTCAAGGAAGGTCTGATCAATCTCGATTTTGCCGACGTTCTCTCGGTCATGCGCGAGAAGGGCAAAGCCATGATGGGCAGGGGCGAGGCTTCCGGCGAGAAGCGCGTGCTCAACGCCGCTGTGGCCGCGATTTCCAATCCATTGATCGAGGACCCCTCGATCAAGCGCGCCAGTGGCCTCATAATCTCGATCTCCGGCGGCAAGGACCTGACGTTGTTCGAGGTCGACGAAGCCGCTACTCGCATTCGCGAACAGGCCGACCCCGACGCCAACATCATCGTCGGCGCCACTTTCGACGAAAGCCTGGAAGGCATCGTCCGCGTCTCGGTGGTGGCGACCGGCATCGATAATCTTGGCCCGGCGCAACGGACGCAACCGGCGGAAAGCGCACTTACCGAACTCGCGGGCAGGCTGCGGAACGACAACCGTCGCGTTGCCAACGGGATCGAGCGTGGCGCACCCGCGCCGCAATCAGAGAGTCCGCTGCTCCGCCCGACGACCCGCCATCCTGAAGGGCGACCGGCAGCGCCGATGTCGGAACATGCGCGCCATGCGGCTCCGCAAGGCGTCGATCCGTACGGCCGCTCCTCTCCCGGGCGGAATTTGATCGAGGAGAACCTTCTCGATATCCCGGCCTTCCTGCGCCGCAAGGCCACCTGAGCACGTGGTAGGAACCAAAGTAATTCTTTCCAAGTGCCGGAAGTAGACGGCTGCAAAAAGTCCGTCACACGCGCATCGAGGGTCTTCTTTGAGGTGCGCAGCGCGCCGATGTTCTACGCGGCTGTGCCGTCCGGGTTCTCTGCTGCTTCTTTTCCAACCTCCTTGCTGCGCGACAGCCATGCTGGAAGACGGAGCAAGCCAAGCAGGCGATCATTACTATCTTTTGGCAGCTCGGTTGGCGCCTCATTGGCCAGGCGCGGGAGATCCAGTGCAGCGTGGCCGACTCGCACCGCATCCGCGCGTCGGTCCAGTTCGCGCAATAAGGGATCGATGACGGCTTCGACTTCGGTCGCGACGGATGATAGAAAATTATTGAACTCGCGAGCTTCGGGCACGACTGCCGCGGCCATCTCGGTCGCCTCGCAGAGCTCGCTGATGACAGGTGTAAACGCTTTGCCGGTTTGCGCGATTCGCTTTTTTATAGCTTCGATTTCGCCCAGAACGTGATTGCGTTCGCGCCGAACTCTTTCCTCAGAAAGGCGGGCCTCGATCTCGGCGATCTGAGCCGTGAGTGTCGTGACATCGGATGCTAGTGCGTCGCGTTTTCCGCGCGCGCGATCGAGATCGCGGCTGAGAGTGCCCACTAGATCATTCTCTCCGGACATTTTTTGCTCCGCGTAGGACAGCCGTAACGCGAACCGTCAGCCTGGCAAACGAACGAATGGTAAGATCGGCCGACAAAGGCATCGACTTCGTTCGCGTCGCCGGAGCGGTGAATCCAAATTCCCTCCAAATCATTCGCATTAGGCGACCGTATGGTTAACAAGTGATTAACTTTCAATGTCCGATGCAACGGTGGTCCACCGGAAGAGAGAGCGGAAGCCTCACTTGAGTTGCGTCGAAGCCTAGCGGCGTAGGGTGGGCAAAGGCGCGCATAAGCCGTGCCCACCATCCGCACTCGAGCCAAAATGGTGGGCACGCTGCGCTTTGCCCACCCTACGGCATCGCGGCTATCTATCGCCGCAGCACTGCAATCGTGCAGTTGGCGAAGCTCAGGCGCTCGGCCATGATCGAGACGAAATAGGTCAGCAGCTTGTGGCTGAGCGCGGGGTCGTCGTCCCTGAGCGCTTCGAACTGATGCGTGTTCAGGACGTAGAGCACGCTTGCGACCTCGGCCTGGATGGTGGCGCTGCGCCGCGATTGCGAGACCAGGCCCATCTCGCCGACCGTGGTGTAGCGGCCGAGGCTGCGCACGCGGGTCGGGCGGCCATCATCGGCCGCGACCATCACGCCGACGCGTCCGTCCAGAATGAAGTGCATGGAATCCACGGCGTCGCCGGCGCGGACGATGGTCTCTCCGGCATCGACCTCGACGCGCTCGCAATAATGCATCAGCGCGCTTGCCTCCCGCTCGGAACCGAGAATCCCGGTGAACCAGTCGCGCAGGCTGGCTTCCTCCTGCTCCAGCCCGCGGTGCTCGGCGATGATCTCGTTCTCGCACCATTCCAGCGCATGATCGAGCTCGGGCTCGATCCTGACCTCGCCGGACATGAAGCCGCTCGAGCGCAAGGTCTTTTCGGCTGCTGGCGCCAGATACACCAGCAGCGGCTTGACGCCGCGCTCATCGGCGCTGCGCTTGATCTGCGCGAAGCTGTAGGCCGCCGATGAATCGATGCCGGTGACGAGCTTGAAGTCGAACACCAGATAGCGGCATTCCGGATGGCGTGCGAGCAGCGCCTTGACGTGCTGGTAGAGGCGGTTGGCCGAGCCGAAGAACAGATAGCTCTGCAGGTTCAGGCCCTGGATCTCGCTGCCATGGTCCGCCAGCAGGTCCAGATCATCGCGCGAGCGGTCCAGCGAGCTGCGATATTCCGTGCCGTCAAAACCATATTTGATCGATTCGATCCGCGCGGCGCTGAAGGCAAAGGTGGCGCAGCCGATCACGACGCCGATCAAAACCCCGGCCACGAAGCCCCATTGCAGGATGATGAGGATGATCGCGAGCAGCGACACATATTCGGTCTTCGACAGCCGCCGTCGCGACTCGACGATCCATTTGTGGAGCTGATCGGCGCCGAGATAGATCAACAGGCCGCCGAGCACGAATTTCGGCATGTAGCCCAGCAATTCGGGTGCGACCGCAAGCATCAAGAGCGAGACGACCGCAACCGTGATGCCGGAAAGGCGGCCGGTAGCGCCGCTGTTCAGACTGAGCAGCGAGCGGGTGGTGGAGGTGCAACCGGCGTAGCCGGCCAGGGCGCCGGTCAGGATATTGGCGAGGCCGGCGATATTGAGTTCCCGTTCCAGGTCGGCCTCGCGGTGCGCGGCGACCTCGATGCCGGTGGTGTTGAAGAGGGTGCTGGTTGCCGTCACGAAGACGACGGCGACGAGGTTGCCGAGCAGGTCCGGTACGGCATACCAGGGATAGTCAGCGAAATTCACCGCGCTCCAGGGCAGCATGAATCGGGTCGGAGGCGGCGGCTGAAAGGTCCAGCCCGCGGCCTGCGCCTCGGCGGGCGTAAGGCCGATGATCCAGAATGCGAGATGGCCGATGAGCACGCCGCCGACCAGGATCACCGGCAGTCCGAACGGACTGCGCGAGCGATGCCAGGTCAGGTACAGGATCAGCGCCATGGCGCAGGCGGCCGACAGCTCGGCGATGGTGATGACATTTGCGAACTGAGGTAGCGTCGCAAACTTCAGCTCCACGCCCGTGATGACCCTGACGGCGCCGAGCACGAGCAGGCAGCCGGTGGCGCCGAGAAAGCCGCCGACGACGGGATAGGGCACATAGCGGATGGCGCGGCCCATCCGCGTCACGCCGAAGCCGCACAGCACGATGCCGGTGATGATGGTGGCAAGCCCGAGCGTGATCAGGACCGGCGCCAGCATCGGCGCCGCTGGATTCGTGGCCGCTACGCGCTCGACCAGCGCGGAGGCGAGGATCGCCGTCATCGCCGCGGTGGAACTCTCGGGACCCGCGACCGCAAATGGCAGCGAGCTGCCGAGCGCGATCACCAGCGCCAGCATCGCCGATGAGATGAAGGTGGCGGCGACGCCGTAAGCGAGATAGGGCGACAGCGGTCCGGCGAAGATCAGAAGCGCGTAGGACAGGCCGAAGGTAATCGAGAGCACGCTGGCGGCGCTGCCGCCGATGATATCGCTGAACGCGCGACCAATCCGCGGACCGAGATTGACGTTTCGATGCACCACGCCTTGCATTTGCCCCTGATAGCCGCGTCACTGGTAAACGAGCGCAGCCGGCCGCGACAACAAGATTTTTGTGTCAATGCGTGCATTCGTCGTTCCCGCGGAGGGAACCTATAACTATGGGGCCCAATTGTTGAGTGACGTAGCCCGGGTGAAGCGAAGCGCAATCCGGGGGCGGTCTCGCCTGTGGATCGAGCTGTCCCGGCTTGCGCTTCGCTTCACCCGGGCTACGACGCTCGCAAATGACGGGGTCAGATTTTGAGGTCCGAACCCGTCACGCGCCGATAGGCTTCGAGGTAGCGCTTGCTGGTCGCCTCCACCACGCTGGCCGGCAATGGCGGCGCCGGTGCGTCGCCGTTCCAGCGGCCGGCGCGGCGCTCAGTGTCGAGATAGTCGCGCAAGGGTTGCTTGTCGAAGCTCGGCTGCGGCTGGCCCGTCTTGTAGACATCGACCGCCCAGAAGCGCGACGAATCCGGCGTCATCACCTCGTCGATCAGGATGATCCGTCCATCCTGGTCGCGCCCGAATTCGAACTTGGTGTCGGCGATGATGATGCCGCGCTCGCGGCTCACCTTTTCGCCGTAGGCGTAGACCGTGCGCGCCATCCGCTCCAGCGTGTCGGCAACCTCGCCACCGACGATCTCGCGCACGCGGGCCACCGTGATGTTCTCGTCATGCCCGGTCTCGGCCTTGGTCGCCGGGCTGAAGATCGCGGGCTCGAGCTTGGCGCTCTCGACGAGGCCAGTCGGCAGCTTTTCTCCAGCCAACGTGCCGTGCGCGGCATATTCCTTCCAGGCCGAGCCGGAGATGTAGCCGCGGATCACGCATTCGATCGGAAAGACGAGGGTGCGCCGGCACAGCATCGCGCGGCCCACGATATCGGCGCGATGGCCTTTCAGAGCGGGCACCTCGCGGATGATCTCGTCGGCATCGGCACTGATCATGTGATGCGGCACGGTGCCCTCGAGCTGGCGAAACCACCACGCGCTGATCTGGGTCAGCACCGCGCCCTTCATCGGGATGGTCTCGGCCATCACCACGTCGAATGCCGAGATGCGATCGGTGGTCAGCAGCAGCACGCGGTCGTCGCCCACGGCATAGATATCGCGGACCTTGCCGCGGCCGATCTGCGGCAAGGGCAGGTCGCTGGCGCGCATCGCATTCATCTGGTCAGACCTTCAAAGCTGCCGCCCGCGAGATTGCGGGCGACATAAAGCGACGAGGAGATAGCTCACTCCGGCAGCGGAATGAACTCATGTTCCTGCGGGACTGGCTCGAAACGTCCGGTTTTCCAGTCCTGTTTGGCCTGCTCGATCCGCTCCTTGCTGGAAGAGACGAAATTCCACCAGATATGGCGCGGGCCTTCCAGCGCGTCGCCGCCCAGGAACATCATCCGCGTGGGCTGCAGCGCCTTTACCGTGATGCGGTCGCCAGGCCGGAAGATCAGGAGGCGCGGGCCTTCATAACGTTCATTGGCGATCTCGACTTCGCCGTCGACGAGATAGATCCCGCGCTCCTCGTGATCGGGGTCGAGCGGCACGCTGGTGCCGGCTTCTGCCGTGACCTCGGTATAGAACCAGGGCGAGACCATCTCGACCGGCGAGGAGATGCCGAACGACGAGCCGGCGATGACGCGCGCGGTGAAGCCGCGTTCGCTGATCATGGGCAGGTCGCCGGCGGCATAATGCTGGAACGAGGGCGCGATCTCCTCCCTGGCTTGCGGCAGCGCGATCCAGCTCTGCAGGCCGAGCATCTTCTGGCCGTCGCGGCGCTGGACATCAGGCGTGCGTTCGGAATGGGCGATGCCGCGGCCTGCGGTCATCAGGTTCATCGCGCCGGGCTGGATCTCCTGGATGTTGCCCTCGCTGTCGCGGTGCATGATGCTGCCGTCGAACAGATAGGTGACGGTGGCAAGGCCGATATGCGGATGCGGCCGCACGTCCATGCCCTTGCCGGCGAGAAACTGCATCGGCCCGAAATGGTCGAAAAAGATGAAGGGGCCGACCATCTGCCGCTTGCCATGCGGCAGCGCGCGCCGCACGGCAAATCCGTCGCCGAGATCGCGGGTGCGCGGCACGATGACGAGCTCCAGCGCGTCGCAGGTCTTGGGATCGCCGAGGATCGGATCGTTGGAGGGAAGCCAGCTCATGAGGGGGGACTCCTTTTTCGTGGCCTTAATGATAGCAGGAATCCGCCGCCTGCACGCCATCATCCCGGACATGCCGCCCGGCGCCAGCGCCGGCGTTTCGCGTCATCTTGGCTTGACTTGGGAATTGCCGATGGGGCATGGCATGGGCTTCAAGGTTCCCGCGAGGCCCCCGGAACATGACTTTCACGTCGTGGCAATTCGGCTTGTTTGCCGCGATCGTATTTGTCGCCTACTACCTCCCGCCGGTGCGGCGGTTCCAGGTCCAGCTCCTGGTGGTCGCGAGCCTGTTCTTCTATGGATACGGCCAGCCTGAGCTGCTGCCGCTGCTCGCGGTCGCGGTCGGCGGGACCTACCTGTTCCTGGCGCTTTCGCTGCACGAACGCCGCTGGCTGCCGGCCGGCATCGTCTTCAACCTCGCCCTGCTCGCTTTCTTCAAATACAAATTCCTGTTTCTCGATCCGAAGGCGCCGGTGCTGGTCGACAATGCGGCGATCGACTTCCTCTTGAGGCTGCCGCTGCCGATCGGCATCTCCTTTTTCGTCTTCCACAACATCAGCCTCCTGGTCGACCTCACGCGCAGCAAGGCGCCGCGGCCGCCTCTTGCCGATGTCTTCCTCTACATCATCTTCTTTCCGCAGCTCGTTTCGGGGCCGATCACGCGTGCCGGCATGTTCATGCCGCAAATCCAGCCGAAGCAGCTTGCCGACGTGCCGTTCGTCGAAGCCACGAAATGGATCATCGCGGGCTTCTTCTTCAAGCTCTATGTGGCCAACAATCTCAACGAGATGACGGCCTATATGGACTTCCCGCTCTACGAGACGCTGCAAACGCAGGACCGCTGGCTGCTCGTTTTCCTTTACGGCTATCAGATCTACGCCGATTTCTTCGGCTATTCGGCGATCGCGATCGGTCTGGGGCTTCTGTTCGGTTACCGCCTGCCGATCAATTTCGATCTGCCCTATACGTCGCTGTCGTTTTCGGAATTCTGGACCCGGTGGCACATTTCCCTGTCGACCTGGCTGCGCACCTATCTCTACATCCCCTTGGGCGGCAACCGGCATGGACGTATCAGGACCTATCTCAACCTGATGATCGTGATGGGGCTCGGCGGCCTCTGGCACGGCGCGGGATTCAGCTATCTGGCGTGGGGGCTGGTGCACGGGTTGTTCCTGGTGATCGAGCGGCCGTTCCTGCATGTGCTGCAGGCGATCGATTCCGTGCCGCTGCGCCTCTTGCGCATGGGCGTGGTGTTCTTCTGCGTCACCATGGCCTGGATCTTCTTCAAGCTGCCGAATTTCGATCATGCGCTCGCCTATCTCACCGGCATGTTCACGCCGACCACCAATCCGAATCCGCCAAAATTGTTCTACAATCTTGCGCTGCTCTACGCGCTGCCGGTCCTGCTGCAGCATATGCGCATCGCATCGCTGTTCGAGACCGCGCTGATGCGGTGGGAGCCATATGTCTATGGTGCGCTGGTCGCGCTTGCCTATCTTGAGGCGGGGCCGGAGAGTGCCTTCATCTATTTCCAGTTCTGATCGCATGGAAAAGCAGCCGAAACCCACCGCCTGGTTGATCAAGAGCGCCGTTGCGGCCGCGCTGCTGCTGCTCGCCTGCTGCATCGCGACCGCGCGGTTCGGACACACGTTGCAATTGCCGGCAACGACGGCGCGCGATGGCGCGCTCGTCATCGTGAATCGCTATGTCGACAATCCCGTTCCGGATATCGTGTTCGTGGGCAGCTCGCTGACCTTCCGGCTCCGGGAGGAATATTTCGAAACGCCGCGCGTGGGGAATCTAGCATTCGCCGGCGGGTCGCCCGTCACGGCGCTCGAAATCCTCGCGAGCCAGCGGCAGCTCCCCAAGCTGATCGTCGTCGAGATCAACATCTTGTCCCGTGCACCGGATGCGGAGCTGGTGAAGCGCTTCTCCACCAAGGAAGGGCACGAGGCGCTGTTCTTGCGTCCGATCCGGACCGCCGTTGCTGCCTATGAGAACCGGGTGCATGCCCCCGTCACTCACGCCCAGATCGCGGCCCGGCTGAAAAGCCTGCTCGAGCAGCCGCCCGGCAATTTCGACAACCACGTCTATCTGGAGCGGGCGATCGGAGAGATGGAGTCCGAAGACCCGAGCGCCGCCGCCAAGGTCAATATCGAGATGATCCGCCGGCTGATCGAGGTGCTGGAAAAGCGCGGCGCCCGCGTGCTGCTGATGGAAATGCCCTACGCCGCGCCGATCGAGACGTCGCTCTATGTCAGGACCACACGCGAGCTCGTCTATCGCGCGTTTCCGGATCAAAGCCGCTGGCTACCCATCGACGTCGATCGTAACGAACTGCGATGGGACGACGGCGTGCACCTGGACGCGCGATCGGCGGTGCTGGTCAGCCGCTACTTCGATCAACGCTTCTCCGCCGCGCTGAGGTGAGGCCGGCCGGTGGCCTATTGAAAGACACCGTTCGACGGATGATGCTCGGTGAGTGCCGTTCAAGTCTCGGCCGAACGGATTGAACGATGACAACAGCCGCACTCGAACTCTGCCTTCGCGCCGCCAGCGTAGCGCTGCTGCTGGTGCTTGCGGCGTTGCTGGTCACTGACTTCAGGAGGATGGTGGCGGGGCGGCTGGCCGCGGCGCTTGCGCTGGGCTCGGCGGCGCATGCCGCAAGCTATTCGATCGGCGCGACCTCGCTGCCATCGGTCTGGCACGCGCCGCTGATCGCGCTTTCGACCGCCACCGTCGTGGTGTTCTGGCTGTTCACGCGCGCGCTGTTCGACGATGATTTCAAGCTGCGCCGGTGGCACGGCGTGGTCTGGTTGGCGGTCGCCGCGTTCAGCTTCGCGAGCTGCGTGTGGCTCTCTCCGTCAGGGAATGCGCGCCTGCCCATCATCGCGACCAATCTGCTTGCGATCGGTTTCATCGCGCTGGCGGTTGCGCAAACCGTCACATCATGGTCCGCCGATCTGGTCGAGCGGCGTCGTCGCATCCGGGTGTTTATCGTTTGCGCCGCCGCGCTTTATGGCGGCATCAACGCGCTGCTGCAGATCGCGATCGCGGGCAGCAACGCGGGCGAAATTGCCAATACCATCAACGCCGCCGTGCTCGCCTGCATCGTCGCCGCCATCGCGTATTTGATGATGCGCATCGACGGCACCGATCTATTCCCGGCCGCGGCCAGACCCGCGGACGTGCCGAGCCAACCGACCGCGATCGAAGGCGCCGCCGACCAGAGACTGGTCGATGCGCTGATGCGGCTGATGGCGGACGAGCGGATCTATCGCCAGGAGAACATCACCGTCGGCACGCTGGCCTCGAAGCTCAAGATACCGGAATACAGGCTGCGGCGGCTGATCAACCAGCGGCTCGGCTATCGCAACTTCAATACCTTCCTGAACAATCACCGGATCGAGGAAGCCAAGGCCGCACTGGCCGATCCGGCGCAGGCCGAAGTTCCCGTCATCACCATCGCAATGGATGCCGGCTTCCAGTCGCTCGGTCCGTTCAACCGCGCCTTCAAGGCAGGGACGGGGCTGACGCCGACCGAATATCGCCGCCTCAAGGCATCGGCGGCCTGACGCGTCGCTCATTGTAATCATTGCATAATTTTGAAATCGGCGAGGCCGTTTCAGCTTTCGGCCAGCGCCATTTGCAAATCCGGCGAGCGGGCGGCGGCTGCGTTGCGCTTCCTCTTGGGCGATGAACGACCAATCCCGGAGGCAGCGGTGACCCGACGAAAGCTGATCTTGATCCTTGCTGCCACCGCCACGGTCAGCGCGCTGGCGCTCTCCGTCGCGTGGGCGCGGGAGGTGCCGAAAGTCACGACGGGCTTTGTCGCCGGCATCCTGTGTTCGGAGATCTTTGTCTCCGGGCTCGAGCCCGAGAGGATCCTTGCCGAGACGACAGCGGCAATGCCCGGTGCCGGCCTGATCTCATGGGCGCTCGGCTATCGCGTGGACCGCGCCAGGCGCGACGTCACGGTGACATTGCTTGGCCTCGGCCGCAGCCACGCCGTCTATCGCGAAGGGTTCGGCTGTTATCTCGACCACGGCACGCGGGCTGCCGAGTTCACGTTGTCGCTGGATAGCAAGCAGCAGCCGCTGCTGCCTGACATCGCGGGTCCCTCGACCGTCGCGCCGCAGACTCCTGACCTAGCCGTCGCGCTCGACCGCGCCTTCGCCGAGCCTGCGCAAGGGCCAGCCCGCCACACCCGGGCCGTCATTATCCTCAAGGACGGCCGCATCGTCGCCGAACGCTATGCGGAAGGGATCGGCGTTGATACCCCGCTACTCGGTTTCTCCGCGACCAAATCCGTGATGTCGGCATTCGCGGGAATTCTGGTGCGCAAGGGGGCGCTCACGCTCGATCAGCCTGCGCCTGTTACGGCGTGGCAAGGCGCTGGTGATCCTCGCCGCGCGATCACGATGGAGCATTTGCTGCGCCATACCGCAGGGCTGGCGCTCGGCAGCTCGCTGCAGGCCTCGCTCGCGTCCGCGCTCGAGCCGGTGAACCGGATGAAATTCCTGGAGCCGGATATGGCGGTCTACGCCGAAAGCATGCCGCTGGAGACGGCGCCGGGCACCGCCTGGAATTACCACGATGGCAACACCATCATTCTCGCCCGTCTGATCCGCGACGCAGTGGGAGGCACGCCAGCCGACATGATGCGCTTTGCACGTTCTGAGCTGTTCGCGCCGCTTGGCATGCGTCATGTGACACTCGAATTCGACGCCGCGGGCAATGCGGAAGGATCGAGCCAGATGCTGGCGAGTGCGCGCGACTGGGCGCGGTTCGGCCTGCTCTATCTCAATGACGGTGTGGTTGGCGGCAAGCGCATTCTGCCGGAGGGCTGGGTGAATTACTCGGCGACGCCGACCCGGAATGCCTGGGTCGGCTATGGCGCCGGCTTCTGGACCAACCAGGGCGACAGTCTTGGCGCCACTTACCGCGTCGGGCATGGCTGGCCGCGCGATGCCTTCTTCGCCAAGGGCACGATAGGCCAATATGTGATCATCGTCCCGAGCGAACGGCTCGTCGTCGTTCGCCTCGGGCGATCGCCGAACTGGCCGCCGGAGGGCGACGGCGTGTTCGAACTGGTTTGGGACGTCATGACCGCGACCGGCGGCAACGCAAAACTCGCCGGCGGCGATTGAATAGTTCTCACCTGGACGCGCGGTCAACAGTAGTAGTGAGCCGCTACCTGGACGAACGCTTTTCCGCTAGATTGGGTGATATCCGCGGATCTTCTCATTCTGGTCAGTAGGGTGCAGGAGCAATGGTCGCTTGGCTCAAGTCCGGCGCAACGCAGGCGCAATTTCACGGTCCCACGATCGAGACGACGCGGTTGATCCTGCGGCCGTGGAAGGCTTCCGACATCGCGCCGAATACCGCCATGCTTGCCGATCCCGAGACGGCGCGATTTATCACGCCCGACCACAAGGCGGTGACAAACGAAACGACTGGCTGGCGCAATGCGGCGGTCATCGCCGGGCACTGGGCGCTGTATGGTTTCGGCATGTTTGCCGTCGAGGAAAGATCATCCGGTCGATATGTGGGCCGTGTGGGTCCTTGGTACCCGGCGGGCTGGCCGGGGTTTGAGGTCGGCTGGGGCATCGCCAAGGAACGTCGCGGCAAAGGCTATGCGGTTGAGGCAGCGCGCGCCGCCATCGACTGGGTGTTCGCCAACCTTGCGGTTGACCGCATCATTCACTGCATCGATCCGGTCAACGTTGCCTCGCAGGGCGTGGCGCGCCGGCTTGGTGCGAAAATCGACGGTCAGGCCGAGTTGAACGGCGATACCGTCGATATCTGGGTGACCGAGCGCGATCGATGGACGGCTTGAGAGAGCCTACTGCCGGCCCAGTTGCGTCGCCTTTTCCACGCGGTCGAAACGTTCCAGCGACAGGATCGCATCGGCGAACTGGTCGGCGCGGCCGTTCAGGACCGGGCGGGCCAGCGTCAGGAATTTCTGCTGCATCGCCTGCGCATCGGGGAACGATGACGGCTCGCCGGACGGGTCGGCATTGAGCCGCTCATGCACGCCGTCATCGGTGGTGATGCTGACGCGCGCGCCGAACGGATGGGTGCGGCCGATCTCGAGCCGATCGTCCTGCACCACATCGAACTTGTCGGCGAGCGCGTCGATCGCGGCATCGCCAAGCCGGTTGTAGTCGTCCCAGCCGAAGCGGCCCTGGTCGAGGGCAACAGCGCCGGTGAAGAACATCGAGAACTGGCCGCCGACGATCGAAGTCGGGTGCCGCTTGGTGGCGGCGTCGCCGGTCAGCGTGATGCCGTTGCGGTGCAGGCCGATCTCGACCCGCTTCACCTGATCCGGCGTCAGATTGTGCTCGCGCCGCATCGCGATCAGCGCATCGATCGCGGCATGGGTGTAACGGCAGCTCGGATAGGGTTTGACGCCGATCTTCATGGTCTCAAAGATGCTGCCAAGTCCCGCAATCGCCTTGTCCGGGTGCGCATCGTCGCTGTAGCCGACGAGCAGGCCATGCTTGCCTTCCACTGATTCGACCGAGCCGACGAAATCGTTGCGCGCCAGCGTTGCGGCGATGACGCCGTTCATCGCGGCGGCACCGACCTGGTAGCGCTTGTTCCAGGCGCCGTTGATCAGGAACTGCAACGAGCCCGCGGCCTGGCTGCCGGAAACGCCGAAGGCCGCGATGATCTGCTCCTTCGATAACCCGTACAGTTTCGCAGCCGCCGCCGCCGCGCCATAGGTGCCGGCGGTCGCAGTCGGGTGGAAGCCGCGCGCATAATGCGAGGTGGGATCGAGCGCGTTGCCGAGCCGGCAGCAGACCTCATAGCCCGCGACAACAGCGGTCAGCACGTCGCGGCCGGAGGCACCGACCATCTCGCCGACCGCGAACGCGGCCGGCACCACGGGCGCGCTCGGATGCAGCGAGGAATCCGCATGCGTGTCGTCGAAGTCGAGCGAATGGCCGAGCGCGCCGTTGAGCAGCGCCGCGACCGCCGGCGTCCAGGTCTTGCCGTCGCCGAACACGGTGGCTTCGCCCTTGCCGTCCAGCGCCAGCGCTTCCAGCATCTTCAAAAGCGAGGGCGTGGATTCGGCTTCGCGCCGCGCCCGAATCGTGCTGCCCAGGAAGTCCAGCGTCAGCACTTTTGCCCGCTGCAATACTTCCGGTGGTATATCTGCAAAATTCAGGTTAGCGACGTAGGCGGCGAGCGTTGCGGTTTCGTTGGCCATCGTGTTTCCTCGTTTCGCGTGGCACGGTAGGCGGGCCGGTTTCACGTTTCAAGCCGCCTTCGCGCCGCGGGCATCAGCCATGCCGAACATCAGCCATAGGATCGTCGTGAGCATCAGGGATTCGGTCGCATGACAGCCACCGCGAAACATGTGCTCGGCTGGATTCGCTCCCGAAAGGGGCAATTGGCGCTGGCAGTCAGGGTTACGGTGGCGGCCGCGATCGCCTATGCGGTCGCCGTGGCGCTGCACCTCCTGCTGCCGCTCTGGGCGGTGCTGACCTCGCTGATCGTGACCCAGATGAGTGTCGGCCGGTCGCTGAAGGCGACCCGCGACTACATGCTCGGCACCATCGGTGGCGCGATCTATGGCGGCGCCATCGCGGTGCTGATCCCGTATTCCGGGGAGAGCGGCCTGCTGGGCTTGCTGGTGCTGGCGGTTGCGCCTTTGGCCTTCATCGCCGCCATCAATCCCAGCCTCAGCGCGGCCACTGTGACGGCCGTGATCGTGCTGCTGGTTCCGACCTTGCATCACGCCGATCCGCTGGCATCCGCCATCGACCGCGTCAGCGAGGTCGCCGTCGGCGCCATTACAGGACTTCTGGTGTCGTTCCTGGTGTTGCCGTCGCGCGCGGTGAGCCAGATCCGCGTCAACGCCGCGCGCCTGCTGGAATTGATCGCGGCCGCCTTCACTGAACTGCTCGCCGGCCTGACGCGCGGGCGCGACAATGACGCCCTACACCGCATCCAGGACGGCATCGGCACCGCGCTGGAAGGGTTGAATGCGACCGGCGCGGAGGCCGAGCGCGAGCGCTCCGCGCATCTATCGTCCGGTCCGGACACCGGGCCGCTGCTGCGGACCATTTTGCGACTGCGCCACGATGTCGTGATGATCGGCCGCGCCACGGTGGTACCGCTGCCGGCGAATGTGCAGGCACGGCTTGCAGCGCCCCTGTCCGACGTCAGCAAGGCGATCACGCTCTATCTGCGCTCGGCAGCCGCAGCGCTGCGCATGGGCGCGGGCGCGCCGCCGATCGCGCCTGTTCATGCCGCCTTGCAGCGCTATGCGAACGAAGTCGCCGCCGTTCGCAGCGAGGGCCTGATCCGCGGCCAGCCCGTCGGCACGGCGGAGTGCTTCTTCGCGCTGGGATTCTCGCTGGAGCAGATGCGGCAGAACCTGCTCGATCTCGATCGCGTCGTCGGCGAGTGGTCGGAGACGTCGTCGGCGGCGAAAGAGCCGGCCGAAGATTAGGGCGTGTACTCGTAAAGCCGTGGATGTCGGCTTGTCGCCAGAACGCTTGCTCCTACTCACGCGCTGTCAAAGAAGCTCTATTCAGTCATGTTGCTGACGCAATCTCTGTCTTAGTCGGTGAGAATTAAAAACACTGTGTGAGGACCGCCCAGGTTCCCACAAACGGTTCCATCGCCAGCATCGGCACGAATCCGCAAAAAATTGGCATGAGTTCGTGAACGCCTCCGCGTTCGCTTGACCATGCTTTGCGGCATCGGGAACCGAACGATCGAAGAAAATCAATCAAGGAGTCATGATGCTCTTCCGCTCGAGCGCCGCAATGTGCGGCGCCGTAGTCGCACTTGCCATTTCTGTTACCGTTGCTCGCAGTGAAATCAGCGCAGCCGCTTCTGGAGATGCGATCGTTGGCGCAGCATCCATGTACAATCCGTTCCGGCCCGGATGGCGGGAGGGCGGCCCGAACACAGCCTCCGGCGAGCGCTATGATCCCTCTGTCTGGGCGGCTGCCATCAAGACAAGTTTGCGTCAGAAATTCGGTGGGGTCCAATATGGCGCGAGGCCGAAGTATGCCCTCGTTGAGGCTGTAGGCAAGAAGGTCATCGTCAAGATAAATGACGTGGGCCCACTGACGCCTGGCCGTATCATTGACCTGAATGAGCGGACGATGCGCCACTTCGATCCAAGCCTGCAGCTCGGGGTCATTGATGACGTAACAGTCAGGCCGCTTTCAGGGGACGATTGGATCCCCGGACCGGTCGATGGGCCTCCTCGCCGCTGATTCTTGAGACCTCTGCGCGCCCTGATCTCCGGCGCGGGGTCACAAGTACACGCCCGAGCGCGCGATGCGGTTTGAATCTAAAGCACGACCTGCCGCAGCATCGCGGCCACGACCAGGCGGTGAAAGGGCAGGATGATCGCGAGGTAGGTCCGGCCGAGCCAATTATGCGTCCGCACCAGCGTGGTGGTGGTGACCTCCTGGCCGCCGGCATGGGCGGTGACATCGACCACGACACGAAAATCGAGATGGCTGTCGTTGAAGCCGGCCACCAGCCGTTCCGGCGTTTCGCTGAGAACCGGAAACATGCCCACCATGCCATGCGATGCCCTATCGCCTTCGCCCGATGTCTTCAGGCCAAGCGGCGCGACAATCAAATTGCGTAATCGCAACAGGGCTTCGATCCAGCGCTGGCGTCGCGCGAACATCTTCTCGGCCGCCTTGCGCGCATCAAGCGTGGTGCCGTCGACGGCGATGCGAAAGGCGTCGATGAACTCTGCACCGGCGAGCAACGGGCCGGGATCGATATCGGGCGTGACTTCGCGCGCTTTCATCACATGGCCAATCTGTTGCTCAGCAGACGGAAACGCAAGATGAGCAGAAGGGCATAGGCCGCGGTTCCGGCCGATAGCCCGATCCAGATGCCGACGGCGCCGAGCGTGGTCGCGAAGCCGAGCAGGCATGCGGAGGTGAACCCGATCAGCCAGTAGCTGATCGTGGCGAACAGCAGCGGCAGGCGCGTATCGTTCATGCCGCGCAATGCGCCGGCGGCAACCGTCTGCACGCCATCGGCGATGAAGAAGGTCGAGCCGACCAGGAGCAGCGAGGCCGTCAATTGCGCGGTTGCCTCGGCCGCTTCGCCGAGGAAGATTTCGGCGATCGCGAATCGTCCGAGGATGACGCAAAGCGTCATCGCCGACATGAAGGCGATGCCGAGCCCGGTTGCGACGATCCCTGCGCGTCTGACCGCGGGCGCATCGGCGCGGCCGACGGCATGGCCGACGCGGACGGTGGCCGCCATGCCGATGCCGAACGGCACCATGAACAGGATGGCCGCGATCTGCAGCGCGATCTGATGCGCGGCCAGCGCGGCCGTCGAGATCAGGCCCATCAAGAGCCCCGCGGCGCCGAACAGGCCATATTCCAGCAGGAAGGAGACCGAGATTGGCGCGCCGACGATGACGAGTTGTCGCATCAGCGGCCAGTCGAGGCGCCAGACGCGACCAAGCACCTGATATTTCCGGAACGGCGGGCGGCGGGAGGCGAACCATAGGCCGGCGAGAAAGGTCCCGAGATTGACGATCGAGGTGGCAATGCCCACCCCGAACAGCCCGAGCGACGGCAATCCCCAAGCACCGTAGAGCAGGAGATAAACCAGCAGCGCATTGGCCGGGATCGCCGCGAGCGTGATCCACAGCACCGGCTCGGGCCGGTTGACCGCGCTCATGAAGCCGCGGATCGCAATGAACCACAGCGCCGGCAGCATGCCCCAGGCGAGGCCGAACAGATATTGCTGCGCGAGCTGCGCGGCCGTGGCGGCCTGGCCGAGCGCGAGCAGGATCTGTTCGCCGCGGAACGGCAACACCATCAGCGGCAATGTGATGAACAGCGCGGCCCACAGCCCGACACGAAGCGAGCGCCGCACCATGCGCGGATTGCGCGCGCCAAAGGCTTGCGCCGCCAGCGGGGCGACGGCGGACATCAGGCCCATGCCGAAGGTGAAGCTGACGAAGTAGACCGTCCCCGCCAATGCCGCGGCAGCGACGGCCTCGTCGCCGAACCGGCCGATGAAGGCGAGGTCGGTCGTCATCATCGCGATCTGGCCGAGCTGCGTCAGCGCCATCGGCACCGCAAGGCGCAGGGTCTCAGCGAGCTCGTCGCGCAAATGGTGACGAGGCGCACGCGCGGCCACGCGTGGCGCCATCGAAGCGCGTTCGATGTTCTCGGTTGAGGTCATGGGCCGAGATTAGCACCGCCGCGCGCCTAAAAGGTGGCGGAACGGCCACTGCAATAGCCCGGAACGCCATTGCGTAACCCGGGGCCGCTCGCGAATGCTGATGCGACTGTCCCGGGTTACGCTTTCGCTCCACCCGGGCTACGTGCTCGCAAAGGTCAACGAAAAATGTCCTGGGTTACGGCTTGCCCTGCCTGATCGCGTTGATTTCGCGCTCCTGGGCCTCGATGACGCCGTCGGCGATCTGTCCGACGCGGGGATCGCTGACATGGGCGCGCTCGCTGGTCAGGAGCGCCGCCGAATGGAGCGGAATCACCACCTGCGTGCCCGGGGCATCGCCTGAGGTTTCGCGGCCGTGCGTGAGCCAGAGCGAAATCGTAAGCGCCGCGACCGCTGCCGCGGCAATGGTGAGATTGGCGGCATCACCACCGGTGATCTGGAGAAATCTGGGCAGACGAACGCGCATGGACGCACCTGCCTGTGGGGAACTGGCAGTGCAACCGACAGGTCGGCCGATCGTTCCAATCGTCGTGGTGATTCTCTACCGCACGCGTTCGGGCACGCGGGTGATCCTGGCGCCGAGCGCGTTCAGCCGCTGCTCGATCCGCTCGTAGCCGCGCTCGATCTGGTCGGCATTGTTGATGGTGGAGGTGCCTTCGGCGCAGACGGCCGCAAGCAGCATCGCCATGCCGGCGCGGATGTCGGGGGAGGTCATCGGCGCGCCACGCAGCCGGCTCGGACCGGCGACGATGGCGCGATGCGGGTCGCACAACACGATGCGGCCACCCATTGCGATGAGTTTGTCGACGAAGAACATCCGCGATTCGAACATCTTTTCGAACATCAGGATGACACCATCGCACTGCGTCGCGGTGACGATCGCGATCGACATCAAGTCCGCCGGGAAGGCCGGCCAGGGCTGGTCCTCCAGCTTCGGCACATGGCCGCCGAAATCATCATGGATCTTCATGGTCTGGCCCGAGGGCACCACGAGATCGTCACCCTCGACGCCGCAGACGATGCCGAGCCGCTCAAAACCCATCCGGATCGAGCGCAGATGCTCGACGCCGGCGCGCGCGATGCGCAGCGGCGAACGCGTCACGGCGGCAAGCCCGATCAGCGAGCCGACCTCGATGTGGTCGGGCTGGATCGCATAGTGCGTGCCGCCGAGCGTGGCGGGGCCGTGGACGATGATGGTATTGGTGCCGATGCCCTCGATCTTGGCGCCGAGCGCGACCAGGAAATTCGCGAGATCCTGCACATGCGGCTCGGATGCGGCGTTGCGCAGGTAGGTGGTGCCGCGAGCGGCCACGGCCGCGACGAGCGCGTTCTCGGTCGCGGTGACGCTGGGCTCGTCGAGGAACACGTCGGCGCCCCTCAGGCGGGAGGCGCGGAACTCCAGTCGGTGGGTCGCGGTGACGGTCGCGCCGAGCTGCTCAAACGCGAGGAAATGCGTATCGAGGCGGCGGCGGCCGATCACGTCGCCGCCGGGCGGCGGCAATGCGACCTCGCCGCAGCGGGCGAGCAGGGGCCCGGCGAGCAGGATCGAAGCACGGATCCGCGCGCACAGTTCCGGATCGAGATCGGCGGCGCGGATCTCCTTGGCGTGGATCAGAAGCGTGTTGCGCTCGGTCCACTCGGCCGAGGCGCCGACGGAGCGGCAAAGCTCGACCAGCGTCTCGGTGTCGCGGATCCGCGGCACATTCGTCAGCGTGACCGGATGCTCGGTCAAGAGCGCTGCCGCGATGATCGGCAGCGCCGAATTCTTGTTGCCGGACGGCTCGATCGTGCCGGAGAGCCGGTGGCCGCCCTCGACGATATATTGAATGGGCGCCACGTTGTCCTCGACGGGTTGGTTGGTTCGCTCGTGGAAGATTCCGTAACGGAATCAATGGGCAGTCAGAGCGACATAGCACATAAGGCTCGTCGAAGTCATGCCCTCAGCGATCCGCTGTCCCCGCCGTCAGGCCGGGACTGTTGCTGCCTGCTCGATCAGCCCGCTTTCCTTCAGCTCCTGCCAGAATTCCGCAGGGATCTTGGCCTGCATCGAATTGTAGTCCTCGAGGATTTGCCGGTGGCTGCTCGCACCCACGACCAGCGCGGCGACGACGTCAGGAGCCGATGAAAACTGCAACGCTGCGGTCCGCAGATCGACGCCGTGGCGGGCGGCCGCTGCGCGCAGGCGGTCACGTTTCTCGATATGGGCCGGAGAGATCTTGTAATTGTTCGGCCCGTAATTGTAGCGCGGACTGCCGGAGATGAAGCCTGCGTTCAGCGCCGAGCCGATCACCAGCGACACATTCTTCTTCCGCACCGCCGGGAACACCTGATTGACGGCGTTGGCATGATCGACCAGCGAGTACTGCGAGGCGCACAGGCAGACGTCGGGATCGGCAACGTCGATGACGCGCAGGATGGGCTCCGGGCAATTCACGCCGATGCCCCACGCCTTGATGATGCCTTCCTCGCGCATGCGCGAGAGCGCCGGGAATGCGCCGCGTTCGGCGATCGCGAACTGCTCCTGCCATGATGTCGGGAAGTATGGAAAATCCGGCGAGATGTCGTGGACGAATGCCACGTCGAGGCTGTCGACGCCGAGCCGCTGCAGGCTGTCCTCGATCGAACGGCGAACGCCGTCGCCGGTGTAGTCATAGGTGACGTCATTCGGCGAGTCCGATAGCGGAAAGATTTCCGCATGCCGGTTGTTCTTCGACGCCTTGAACAGCTTGCCGACCTTGGACGACAGCACGTAGTCGCCGCGAGGCTTGTTGTGCAGGAAATGGCCGAAGCGGCGCTCCGACAATCCGAAGCCGTACCAGGGTGCCACGTCGAAATAGCGCACGCCGGCGCTCCACGCAGCCTCAAGCGTCGCCTCGGCATCCTCGTCCGTGACCTTGTTGAACTCGTTGCCAAGCGGGACGCCGCCCAGCCCGAAGTGGAACCCCGGCTTGAAAAGTTGTGTCGCGCGATTTGCCTGTGCCATGCGATTGTCTCCTTTGGTGTCGGTGGTGGCTGTAACCAGTGACGGTGCCGCGAGGGCGCCGACCGCTGCCGCGGCGACGGTGAAAAAATCCCTGCGACTGCCAGTTCGTTTCGTCATCGCGTGTCTCCTTCGGTCATGCGGGGAAGGCGCCGAGAAGCGTGGCTCCATGCGCGGCGCCTCTTCCTTCAAGCTTGAGTATGGGTCGTAAAACGGCGGCCACCAGGGTAGGTTCGTTGAGTGCAACTCAACGACGCCTTGAGGGGCCGTTCATGAAAACGTTCGACCGAAACATGCTGGCGGATTTGAACGTGTTCCTGACGATCGTGCGCCGGGGCAGCCTTGCCAAAGCGGGCATTGAGCTCGGCGTGAGTACGTCCGCCCTAAGCCATCGCCTGCGCAAGCTGGAGTCCGATCTGGGCGTGAGGCTCCTGCATCGCTCCAGCCGCTCCATCAGGCCGACCGCGGCCGGCGCCTCGCTCGCTGCTGAATTGGAGAACGGATTTCGCACCATCCGCGATGCCTTGACCGGGCTGGAGAACCATCGGCGTGTGCCGGTGGGGCGGCTTCGTCTCAACGTTCTCCGTGATGCCGCGCGCCTCGTGCTTGGTCCTGTGCTGCCGCGTTACTGCAAGGAGTTTCCGGGCATGCATGTCGACGTGACCGTCGAGGACCGCATGGTCGAGATCATCGCGGAGGGTTTTGACGCCGGCATCCGCTACGGCGATCGCGTGCCGCTTGACATGGTGGGGATCGCGCTGACGAAACCGTTGAAGTGGGTCGTGGTCGGCTCGCCCGAACTGATCGCGCGTGCAGGCCGTCCCGACGCTCCCGGCGATCTGCTGCAGCTTCCGTGCGTCGAGATGCGCGTCGGCGATAACCGCAACTTCCCGTGGGAACTAGGCAACGGCGATTCGATGATCCGGCTCGACGTCCGCGGGCCGGTATGCGCCAACGAGACCGAGCACGCCGTCGACATGGCGTTACGCGGCGTGGGCTTTGTCTATTGCCTGGCGCGGCGGGTCGAAGCGGAAGTCGCATCCGGCGCGCTGGAAATTCTGCTGCCGGAATGGGCCTCCGAAGGCCCGCCCTTCACCATCTACTATCCGAGCCGCCGCCAACCGCCGCCCGGCTTCCGCCAGCTCATCGACCTCACGCGCAAGTCCGAAAGCCTGCCGCCATTGGCCGCGACCGACGCCGGCTAAGAGACAAGGCTACTCCGGCAGCGCGAGCCGTATGGCGTTGGCGCCGCGCGAGTAGATGGCCGTCATCTAGACTGTCATGGCGGCAGCACAATTTGTAGGTGCAACCAAGCAAATCCGGCTTGGCTCGTTCCAGTTCATATACTAATATATTAATTAGGATGCTGTCATGCGCTCCATGAGGAAAGCCGAAGCCACCGTCCGTGCCGCCGGCAATCGCCGCGGCGGTCGGCCACGAACAGCGACGGCGTCGGCGCGGATCTATGCGGATCTGCGCGCCGAATTGGTGTCACTGCAGCGACGCCCGGGCGAGGCGATCTCGGAAGCGGAAATCGCGCTCTCCCATGGCGTCAGCCGGACGCCCGTCCGCGAGGCTATCCTGAAATTGTCGGACGAAGGTCTTGTGGAGATATATCCGCAATCCGGCATCTTCGTCTCGCGCATTCCAATCGCGGCGTTGCCGGAGGCGATCACCATCCGCAAGGCGCTGGAGGAAACCACCGCCCGATTGGCGGCAGAGCACGCCACCTCAAGCCAGATCCTGAATTTGCTTTCTATCTTGGAACGCCAGCGCGAAGCGAGCGCCGCCAGCGATCGCGAAGCATTCCATCAAGCGGACGAACTGTTCCACGCAACCATCGCCGAGATCGCGCGATACCCGGGCATCTGGAAGCTGATCCTGCAGGTGAAGGTCCACGTGGATCGCTATCGCCGCCTGACGCTGCCGCAACCTGGGCGAATGAGGCAGGTGATCGCGGAGCATGAACGCGTCATGACTGCGATCGAGGATCATGATCCGCCGGCTGCGGGAATGGCTATGGCCAGGCATCTCGAAAGGCTGCTCGTCGATATCTCCGCCACTCAAAATATCAACCCGGAGTTCTTCGACGCACAAACCTGAGGTTGAAGATCAACGACAACGACAACAATATATTGGGAGGATCCAGATGAAACGGCGCGACTTCATCAAGCTGAGCGCCGGGTTCGGCGCGGCTTTTGTTATCCAGCAATCCCCCGCGCAGGCCCAGACAAAAACGGTCCTTAAGGCAGCGGACGTTCATCCGTCGGGCTATCCGACGGTCGAAGCCATGGTCCGGATGGGCAAGAAGCTGGAAGCCGCCACCAATGGAAGGCTGTCGATCCAGATGTTCCCGTCCATGCAACTTGGCGGCGAAAAGGAAATGATCGAGCAGGCGCAACTCGGCGCGCTGCAGATCGCTCGTATTTCGGTCGGGGCCGTCGGCCCGGTCGTGGACGACGTCAACGTCTTCAACCTGCCCTTCGTATTCCGGAACTCCAGGCAGATGGAGAAGGTGATCGATGGCGAGATCGGCGATGAGCTGCTTGCGAAGATTTCGGCGAACGACAAGGCTGGTCTGATTGGGCTGTGCTGGATGAACGCTGGCTCGCGCAATATCTACAACAACAAGCGGCCGGTCCGAACGTTGGCCGATCTGAAGGGCCTCAAGATCCGCATGATTGGTAATCCGCGGTTCGTTGACACCATGAACGCGCTTGGCGGCAACGGAGTCGCGCTCGGCTTCGATCAGGTCTTTAGCTCGATGCAGACCGGCGTGGTCGATGGCGCGGAAAACAATTCGCCTTCGTTTGTAGCGCAGAACCACTATCAGGTTGCCAAATACTTCACGATGACCGAGCACCTGATCATTCCGGAAATCGTGGTGTTCTCGCGCGTGTCGTGGCAGAAGCTGTCGCCGGACGATCAGGCACTGATCAAAAAATTTTCCAAGGAAATGCAGGCCGAGCAGCGCGTGCTTTGGTACGAGGCGGAAAACGCAGCCATCGCAAAGATGAAGGCTGCCGGGACCGAAATCATCACCGATATCGACAAGAAGCCATTCCAGGACGCCGTAAAGCCGGTTTGGGACAAGTATGGCGCAAAGTACGCCGCAATGATCAAGCGGATCGAGGCGGTCCAATAGCTCCCGCGCTGCAACGGGCGAATGGCCGAACCGCGTCCGCTTCCCCCGGACGCCGGATTTGCCGGAGCAATTTGAATCGCTGTTATTCTTGCGAGGTCCAAATGTATGACGAGCAACGGTCCCGAGCTTATTGGACCGGCATGTTCCGGCGGCTTGTGAATGCAGTCTACTGGACGGGAGCCGTGATTGCCTGTGTGGCGCTCGTGCTCGTCTGCTCTGTCATTCCGTGGGCAGTCTATACCCGATATGTCCTGAATAGCGCTTCGTCATGGCCCGAGCCGATGGCCGTGTTACTGACGGTCGGCATCACCTTCATCGGTTCAGCCAACTGCTATCGTCAGCGCATTCACATGAGCATGACGGTGGGTACCGATTTGCTGCCGCCGGTGTTGCGCCGCGCCTCGCTGATATTGAGTGAATTGTTGATGGGCGTGACTGCGCTGTTCATGTTCGTGTGGGGATTGAAGCTCGTTCAGACCACCTGGGGCAATTCAGTCGACGAATTTCCATGGCTGTCGGTCGGGGTCACCTACCTTCCGATCGTAGTCAGCGGAGCGATGATGTTCCTGTTCGTCGTCGAGCGCCTGACCATCGGTCCGCCACCGCGTGACGGCAGCGATGCTCACGTTCCTGTCGAGTGAATCCCCATGGATATCGCCATTCTTCTTCTCAGCATGTGCTTTTTCTTCGCCATCGGCATGCCGATCGCCTATGCGATGGCGCTTTCGTCGCTCGCCGGCGCGCTCTGGATCGACCTGCCCGTCGGTGCCGTCATGCAACAGTTTGCCAGCGGCGTCGGCAAGGTCTCGATGCTGACGATCCCGTTTTTTGTGCTGGCGGGCGCCATTATGGCCGAAGGCGGTATGGCCAGACGGCTGGTCGATTTTGCCGCAGTGCTGGTCGGATTCACGCGCCTGCGGGGCGGCCTCTCGCAAATCAACATCCTCGCGACCACGATCATGAGCGGAATTTCGGGATCGTCGGTCGCCGACACGTCAGCGATCGGTTCGGTTATGATTCCCGAAATGGCTGCGAAAGGTTATCCGCGGGTGTTCGCGACCAACGTGACTATCAGCGCTTCGCTTCAAGCCATCATCATCCCGCCAAGCCACAATTCCGTGATCTATTCGCTGGCGACGGGTGGGGTGGTCTCGATTACCAGTCTGTTTCTCGCCGGCGTGATTCCAGGGCTGCTGCTCGGCTTTTCGTTGATGCTGCTTTGCCTGTTCTACGCGTATCGTGACGAGCATCCAAAGGGCGAGCCCGTGCCGATGCGCCAGGCGATCAGAGTGCTCGGCGACGCGCTGTGGGGGATCGTGACACTAGCGATCGTGCTGGGTGGCATCCTCTCCGGCGTATTTACGCCGATCGAGGCAGGCGCGGTCGCCTGCGTCTGGGCGTTCTTCGTCACCATGTTCGTCTACCGCGACTACAAGTGGTCGGATCTGCCTGTGCTGATCTATCGGACGCTGCAGACGGTAGCCATGGTGCTCACCCTCGTCGCGACAGCGTCGTCCTTCGGCTATGTCGCCGCCTTGATGCAGATGCCGGCGAAAATGACGGAGTTCTTCGTTGCGATATCGAGCAACAAATACATGCTGCTGATGTGGTTGAACATCATGCTGCTGGTTCTTGGAACGGCACTCGATCTGGCACCGCTGTTGCTGATCTGCACGCCAATCCTGTTGCCGGTCGTGAAGAGCTTCGGCATAGATCCGGTACATTTCGGCATCGTGATGTTGCTCAATCTCGGTATCGGGTTGCTGACGCCCCCAGTCGGGACCACCCTGTTCGTTGGCTGCGCCATCGGCAAGGTCTCGGTCGACGAGGTGATGCGCGGTATCTGGCCGTTCTATTTTGTGATGTTCACGGTGCTGATGATCGTGACCTACGTTCCCTGGCTGTCTCTGGCATTACCGAGGATGTTCGGCTTCTAGAGCATGATCCGGAAAAGTGGACACCGGTTTTCCCTCGCGACAAACGCGAAGCGTTTGCGCGGAGATCATGCTCA
>NZ_JBEGDB010000099.1:0-26551 GCF_043638955.1 Bradyrhizobium sp. 31Argb
AGGCTTCCTCCTAAAAGAAAGCCTTGAATCACGTTCAATCTGATTTGAGAATCCCAAGAGTCCACACGGCCTAGCGCTCGTTCCATTCCTGTCGGGCGGCGAGATAGGGGTTGTCGGGCGGATTGCGCGCGGCCATTCGAGAAAGGGTCTCCACTGATCACCTATTGGGTTGAATCGGCTCAAGTCTTTCCAGTCGATTGTCGCTGCGAGCGCCGCTGATCGAGCTTGGCGTTGGCGAGGCCTAGCGTCGACGTACCGAAGGAGCCTGGCGCGCCGATGGCCTGGTCGCGCGCGGCGGAGGCGAGCGCGCCGCCCGCCGAGCCGATGCCTTGCGTCATGGCCTTGAGGGCGGCTGCGCCAAACGAGGCGCCGTCGGCACGCGCGGCGCTGAACCCGGCTGCCCCTGCCCTCGCGCCTCCCAGGGCGAGGCTGGCGCCGCCAGCCGCGAAGCTCGCCGCCTGTCCCGCATGCTTCACCACTTCCATGCCGCTGCCGACGGAGACGCCCTGCACGACGCCTTGTACGATATTCGGCACGTAGATCGAGATGATGAAGACGACGACGGAGATGCCACCGATCGCCAGCGTCCCGACAAAGGCGTCGTTGCCGGTGCCCGTCTGGTTGGCGAGGTTCAGCAAGGCGTCGGACCCGATCTTGGCGATCATTACCAGCGCCATGAGCTTCATGCCGACGGAGAAGGCGTAGACCAGATAGCGGATGGCAAAATCCTTGGTGAAGGACGAGCCGCCGAGGCCGAGCATGATCATGCCGGCGAGCAGACCGACATACATCTCGACCATCACCGCCACGAAGATCGCCGCAACGAGCGAGAAGGAGATCACCACGATCACCATCGCGAATACTGAGGCAATCGCCAGCGCATTGTCCTGGAAGAGGCCGAACTGCGCGTTATGCGACATCGCGGAGGCGACCTTGAGACCCGCGTTGAACACATCCGCGGGCGATGCCGAGCCGCCGCCAGCACCGATCTGATAGAGGCTGTCGACGACCGCTTTCGCGAAATTCGGTCCCTGGTCGAGCACGAAGGCGAAGAAGCCAATGAACATGATCCGCCGCACCATCTCGGCGAACCAGGCGTCGAGGGCGGCGGTCTGAATGGCGAGCCAGACCGCGGCAAGGCCGACCTCGATGCCCGCGAGGATCCAGAACAACGACCTCGCCGCCTGCATGACGGTCGTCTGCCAGCCCTTCGCGGCCGTCGTCACCGAATTTTGAAGCGTCGTGAGAACGCTGCCGTCCTGCTGCGCCAAGGCAGGATGCGCAGCCACGACAATGCCGATCGCAATGATCAGAGCGAGCCCTGGTTTAATCCCACGCATCCCCGCCCCCTCCTCTACCAACGCGGTTTCATCTGCTGGCCGCCGGACGTCTTGTAGTCCTGCGGGGGTTTGAAGAAGTCGCTTGCGCGCGATGCCGCGCCCCGTGCCGGCACCGGCGCGCGCGGCGCGAAGACCAGCCAGGCCCCTGCAGCGCAGGCGCCAATCGCGATAACGACGATGATGATCGTGGACGGTCTCACCAACGGGGCTCCATGGTCTGGCCGCCGGTGGTCGTTGGCGCTGTTGCCTTGAAGAACTGCTCGCGGCGGGCCTGCGACAGATCCTTGCTCGCCTGCGAGGACTGGAACCAGGTCGCCATCATCGTGGTCTGCTGCGCGACGAGACCCCGTAGTTTCTGCATCTGGGCGACTTCTTGCGCGGCGATCTCATGGCCGACCTGCAGCGCCTTCATCTGTCCGTCGGAGCTCTCGGAGGCCGTCTGGAGTTGCGCCATCGTCGAGCTCTCGGTCGCGAACTGCTGGGAGGTGAGACCCGCCGCCTGCAGCGTGCTTGAGATCGTGTCGCGGTTCGTCGTCGACCACGTCTGATAGGTCGAACCGAAGCTCGCGCCGTTTGGCAGATTGGTCTTGAACTGCGCGTAGCTCTGAAAGCGCTGCTTGAGCACGTCGTCGATGTTGCCCATCGAGAACGCCATGCCCTGGCCCTGGTTGACGATGTTCTGCAACTGCTTGAGGTCGTTCTCCACCTGCCCCCAGACATGCGAAGGCAACTGGGCCGTGTTCTGCAGCATGTTCTCGTAGATCCTGAGCTGGTTCTGAATCTGCTGGGCGAGCTGCGAGATCTGCTGAATCTGGTTGTTGATCTGCGTCGTGGAATGGCCGACGAGGCTCACCAGTTCGCCATTGTTAAGGATCTGCGTGAATTCGGTGGAGCCGCCGGCCGCGGCGCCGGCCAATGCCGGACCCACGGCGGGTGGTCCGATGATGATGGCGACGATGAGCGCCCTACGAAACGGCGAGAAGCGACTCGGCATGGCCGATTCCCCTTTCCTTGAGCCAGTGAACGGGCCAATTGGCCTCGGCCTTCTTCAGCGCCAGGATGCGCTTCAGGTCGTCCTTGCCGGACGCGCCGACGAAGGAGAGCGCGACAGGGCCGAGCGACATGTTGAAGAGGCGACGGCCTTCTGGCGAAGCGACGTAGTATTCGCGCTTGGGCACCGCGGTCGCGACGATCTCAATCTGCCGCTCGTTGAAGCCGATGCGCTCATAGAATTCGCGCGTGCCGGGCTCACGCGCCGCGCCGTTCGGCAGGCAGATCTTCGTTGGGCAGCTCTCTTTCAGCACGTCGATGATGCCGGAGCGCTCGGCATCCGAGATCGACTGCGTGGCGAGCAGCACCGCGCAGTTGGCCTTGCGCAGCACCTTCAGCCATTCGCGGATCTTGTCGCGGAAGACGGGATGGCCGAGCATCAGCCAGGCCTCGTCGAGAATGATCAGGCTTGGCGCGCCGGTCAGCCGTTTCTCGATTCGCCGGAACAGATAGGTCAGGACCGGGACGAGATTGCGCTCGCCCATATTCATCAGCTGCTCGATCTCGAAGGTCTGGAACGATCCGAGCTGCAGGCCGTCCCTCTCGGCATCGAGCAGCTGACCCATCGGACCGTCGACGGTGTAGTGATGCAACGCATCCTTGATTTCGCGCATCTGCACGCCCGACACGAAATCCGACAGCGATCGTCCGCGCGCCTCGGCCATCAGGCCGGTCTGCCGCGAGATGGCGTTGCGATGATCGGGCGTGATCAAGACGCCCTGCACGGCAACGAGCGTCTCCACCCATTCTGCCGCCCAGGCCCGATCTGTGTCCGTTGACAAGTCCGATAATGGACAGAACGCGAGCGCCGCCGCACCGTCGAGGTCATCGCCGCCGATCTCGTAGTGGTCGCCGCCGGCGGCCAGCGTCAGCGGCATCATTGAACGGCCCTTGTCGAAGGCGAAGATCTGCGCACCGGCATAACGCCGAAACTGCGCAGTGATCAGTGCGAGCAATGTCGACTTGCCGGAACCCGTCGGCCCGAACACCAACGTATGGCCGACGTCGTCGACATGCAGGTTCAGCCGGAAGGGTGTGGAGCCGGATGCGACCTGCATCAACGGCGGGGAGCCCGGAGGATAGAACGGGCATGGCGCGGTCGGATTGCCCGACCACACCGAATTGAGTGGGATCAGGTCGGCGAGGTTACGCGTGTTGATGGCTCGCGGATGTTGGCGTACCAATTGCCCGGCAGGCTGCCGAGGAAGGCTTCCGTCGCGTTCAGCGTTTCGATGCGCGCGCCAAAACCTTCGGCCTGGATCAGGCGACGGACCGCCTCGGCCTTCTCCTGCAGGCGCGCGCTGCTCTCGTCGAACAGCACGATGACCGGCGTGTAATAGCCATAGGCGACGAGTTGCGAAGAGGCTTCCGCGATCGCATCCTCGGTCTCAGCCACCATGGCGGCCGCATCCTGATCGATCGAGCGGCTTTGCGTCTGGAAGAGCTGGTCGATGAAGGGGCGGACCTTCTGCTGCCACTTCTTTCGGGTGCGATCGAGCTTCTGCCGCGCGTCCTGGTCGTCGAGGAACATGAAGCGCGACGACCAGCGGTAGGTTAGCGGCATCAGATCGAGGGAATTGAGGATTCCCGGCCAGCTCTCGGCTGGAAAGCCGTCGATCGCCACGACGCCGAGAAAGCGGTTCTCGACCATCGGCGACAGGCCGTGCTGGAGCTCGGCCGTAGCCAGCCAGTCGAGATACATCGGGATGTCCGGCAGGCGGATCGGGTGATTCTCGCCGGTGATGCAGAAGCGGATGAACTGGAACAATTCATCGTAGCGCGCTATGCGCGTGCCATCGCGCTCCTCAATCTCGCGCGTTTCCATGCGCCGGATGGACAGAACGCTGGCGAGATACTGTTCGACCTCACGGATCGAGGTGCGGAAGCTCTCGATTGCCGTATCAGCATAGGAGGCCGATCGGCTCTCGGCATCGGAATAGATGTAGCGCGCGAGACCCGCGCGGCGACGCTCGGGCGGCCGCCAGGACAGGATGATCGCGTGGCGGCTCTCGAAATGTCCCCTCTCCTGCTCGAAGTGGTTGCGGCGTTCGTCGTCGATCGCGCGCGTCACCGGATCGGGAAAATGGCAGTCCTGCCGCGCCGGATAATCCGTGGTCGGCACCCGCACCGCCTCGACCTGGATGATCCAGCCGGAGCCGAGGCGCGCCAGGATGGTGTTGATCTGGCGCGAGACCTCGTTGCGCTCAGCGTCGGTCGAGCTCTCCGAGTCCGGCCCGGCAAAATACCAGCCCGCCATCAGCGAGCCGTCCTTCAACAGCACGATCCCGTTCGCGACGAGCCCGGCATATGGCACGAGATCGGCGAAGGACGGGCCAGAGTGACGGAAGGAGCGCAGCGCGACCATGAGCGGACCTCAGTATCGACGCCAGGGCGTCGAGGTCGCCCGGTAGTGAGGCCGATAGGAGATGTGACGGGCATAGACCCGGCGCATCATCGGGTCGGCCTTCGCCATCATCCGAAGCGCCGCGACGACAACGATCCAGATCGCCGCGCCGAGGATTGCGGCGTACCAGGTGAGCACGACGAAGATCAGGATGACGGCGGCAAGGCCAGTTAGCAGCACGAGCTCGCGGTCTGCGCCGAACAGCAGGTTCGGCCGCGACAGCGCGCGATGGATTCGATTGCGTCGAAGATTGGCGCCGACCTCAGCCATGACCGAGATCCCCTGCCCTTCTGCCAAGGGGCATCGTGGGCGCGACGTCGCCGATCGACGCGCCGCTTGCGCCGAATAGAGCGACGATCTGCGTGGCGCCGAGGAGAATGCCGGCGACCAGCACGACATACATGAGGCGTCGCGCGAAATCGTTGAGCTCGCCGCCGAAGATCAACATGCCGCCGGCAACCGCAACGGCCGCAAGGGCAATGAAGCCAGCCACGGGCCCCGTGATCGATTGCTGGATCTGCTGAAGCGGGCTCTCCCAGGGAAGATTGCCGCCGCCGCTGGTCGACGCGAAAACTGGATCCAACATCACGAGTGCGAGCAGCATGCTGCCGGCACCTACAATCATCATGCGGTTAAGCGACATGGCGCTCCTCCTTCCGGGCGTAGGATTGGGTTTGATATTGGCCCGCCGAGAAGCTCTCGACATGGAGCACGTCGCGGACCTGGCGGCCGCGATCCGTTCGTTCGATCGAGACGATCAGATCGACCGCCTCGCCGATGACCTCGCGCATGGGCTGTTGACTGACTTCGGCCGTGAGCTGCTCGAGACGGCGCAGCGCCGAAATTGCGCTATTGGCGTGGATAGTCGTGATGCCGCCGGGATGGCCGGTGTTCCAGGCCTTGAGCAGCGTGAGTGCCGCACCGTCGCGTACCTCCCCGACAATGATGCGATCGGGTCGCAACCGCATCGTACTCTTGAGCAGGCGCGCCATATCGATCGTGTCGCTCGTGTGAAGCGAGACGGCGTTCTCGGCGGCGCACTGGATCTCGGCCGTGTCTTCGAGAATGACAAGGCGGTGCTCAGGCGCGTGCGCGACTATCGCCGCGATCACGGCATTGGCGAGTGTGGTCTTACCCGAGCCCGTGCCGCCCGACACGACGATGTTGAGGCGCGATCCGATGGCGTTGCGGATGACCGCGAGCTGGTCCGCCGTCATCACGCCCTGCGTCACGTAATCCTCGAGATCGAACAGACGCGAAGCCCGCTTTCGGATTGTGAATGTGGGGGCGCCGACGACGGGCGGCAGCAAACCTTCGAAGCGATGACCGCCGATCGGCAGCTCGCCTGAAATGATCGGACGCTCGTCGTCGGCCTCCGATTGCAGCGCATGCGCGACACTGCCGATAACGATCTCGGCGGTCGCGGCAGGCAAGTTTCCGGCCGCTGCCATTCCGTGGCCGAGCCGTTCGATGAAAAGCCGGCCGTCTGGATTGAGCATCACTTCGACAACGGCCGGATCATCGAGCGCGGCGCAGATCTGGTCGCCAAGCGCGTCCTGGAGTTTGCGGACAAGCCGCGGATGCGAAGGAAGTTCGGTCATGGCAATCGCCCGCCATCGCTCACGCAGCGACGCGCTGAACGCGGCGCAGGTCGGACCGCAGGAACCGGCCTGGCCTCCTCTCGCCTCGCGTGTCGACGCAAAAGCGCGAACTCTCGACCATGGTGGATTTGCCCCGTGGCCCGCCCCCCCCGGGAGCACTTGCGGGAAGGTGCACGACAACATGGTTGGGCCCGTGCTCAGGAGCAGACGGGCGCAGCCGGCAAGGTCGCCGCGCTCCGTCAGGGCCAGGATGTAGGTCGGGTCGAGCGCGTCGTATTCATCGCGCTCGCGGCCGTTCTCAATCTTTACCCGCCAACCGAGCCGGCCAGCGAACACCCGGGCGCGCAACTGATGCATCTCATCGACCAGAGACCCCAATCCGCCGTGTTCGTTGGCATCAATCGCAATTGCCCGCATTCGCCGAATCCTCCGTCGCGTTCTCGTGAACGGAGGTAAGTCAGCATGGTGCGGCGGCTCGGACCCTCTGTTGAATTAACGGGGGGCCGGCGAGCTCCCAGTTGCGTGAGTCGCTTCGTGGGCGTCGATTCTGGGTCTGTCGGCGATCGAAATCCGGCGGCAAAAGGATACGCCTGGACTGTAAGATTAACGGGGGGACGAAACGTCATCGCGGCGTTTGGGCCTGCAAGATAAGCCCGCGATAACATTGAGCAAATTAGTACGAATCAGCGGCTTACGTTGTGCTGCGAGAAGGCGCCGTTAAGTGTCTGTTAACCTTAAAGGACTGGACGAAAGCCGAGAATCGTGACCTAGCTTTAGCGGGCAAAGGGCGACAAACTGCCTACTGGCCGACAGCGAAGGAATGAATCGGCAATGGAAGCGCAGGCCCGGACCGATATTCAAATTGAAGATCCCGCCAACAAGATTATCCGGCACGCGGGAATGCTCTCTGAACATCTGCAGGCGAGGCGTCAGCAGATGTATCCCCCGGACGCTCAGAAAAGTCTACGGCATTTTATGACCCATGAGGTCTCGAAGCTGACCTCGATTCCGGAATCGACTCTCAAGTTGATGTCGAACGAAGGGAAAGGCCCCCTTCCCGCCCGGCTGGAGAACAACCATCGCGCATATACGCTCGCGCAGATTAATGAGCTTCGCGAGCTGTTTGCCGCTCAGCGTCCGGCAGATGCCTTGAGGTTCTTGCCTCATCGTCAGCCAGGCGAGCATCTGCAGGTTCTGGCGGTCGCGAATTTCAAGGGTGGCAGTGCCAAGACGACAACCAGCGCGCACCTTGCCCACTATCTGGCTCTCCAGGGCTATCGCGTCCTTGCGATCGACCTCGATCCCCAAGCGTCGTTGTCGGCCATGTTCGGTGCGCAGCCGGAGATCGATGTCCAGCAGAACGAGACCATCTATGCGGCCCTGCGCTACGACGACGAGCGTCGACCCATCGCTGACATCATCCGGCCGACCTATTTCACTGGTATCGACCTCATTCCCGGAAATATCGAGGTAATGGAGTACGAGCACGAGACGCCGCGGTATTTGTCGAAGCGGCAGGCGGACTCCGAGAGCATCTTTTTCGAACGATTGCGCCTCGCATTGACGGACGTCGAAGACGCCTACGATGTCATCATCCTCGACACGCCACCTTCGCTCGGCTTCCTGACGTTGGGTGCCATCTATGCGGCGACCGGGCTCCTCGTGACAGTCCACCCTGCAATGCTCGATGTCATGTCGATGAGCCAGTTCTTGCTGATGATGGGCGATCTCATATCGGTCATCCGCGAAGCCGGCGCGACGATGAAGCAGGACTTCCTTCGCTATGTCGTGACCCGGCACGATCCTTTCGACCAATCTCAAGTCCGGGTCGTGACCATGCTTCGGCACCTGTTCACGGAAGACGTGCTGACAGCAACCGCGATCGCAAGCTCAGCCATCGAGACCGCTGGTTTGGCGAAGCGCACGCTCTATGAGCTGGAACCGGGCAACATCTCGGCCGCGACCACCAAGCGCGCACGAGAATCCATTGATGCGGTTAATGATCAGATCCTCGCACTGATCGCTCGGGCTTGGGGGCGCGCATGACCAATAAACGTCCTTCAGGTCGATCGATCCTCGCCAATTTCGGCTCGTTCTCCGAGCCCGAGATGGCGCCGTCCAGCCCCTCTCCTTCCCCGAGCGCGGATACGCCGATCCAACCTCCGGCCCGTGTTGGAGCCGGGGTGATCGGAGCAACACAGCGTTCGCTGGCGGAGTTGCGAGGAGAGCGTGACCGGCTCCAAGCGCTGGTCGACGCCGGTGGCGGCTCGGAGCTCGATCCCTCCTCTATCGATCCATCGCCTTTCCCAGACCGGCTGCCCGATGACAGCCAGGTCGAGTTCGAAGCGCTCAAGAAACTCATCGCCGAAGAAGGCCAGAAGGTGCCGATCCAAGTCCGGCGGCATCCGATCGCCAATGGCCGGTACCAAGTCGTTTATGGCCATCGGCGCTGGCGGGCGGCCTTGGATCTCGGCATCAAAGTCAAAGCCACGGTTGTCGCGCTGTCGGACAGCGAACTTGTCGTCGCCCAGGGTATCGAGAACGCGGCACGTCAGGATCTGAGCTGGATCGAGCGCGCGCTTTTCACGTGGCGAATGGATCAGGCCGGGATCAAGCCCCGCGACATCCGAGCCGCTCTTTCGATCGACGACCCGGAGCTTGCTCGCCTCCGGGCGGTCTGCCGAGCCGTCCCGGTCGAGGTGATCGAGGCGATAGGCCGGGCGCCGAAGGCGGGCCGGCCCCGCTGGGTCGCGCTCGCGACTGCGATTGGAGAAGACCCGCCTGCGTTGGATCGGGTGCGCAAAACCTTGTCAGCTGACAAGGTTTCGACGCTGCCCTCCGACGATCGATTCAAGCTCGTCTTTGCAGCCGTAAGGCAGCCGCCGGCGCGATCTCATAATGAGTTCGAGCTGCGTAGCCCGGCAGGAAGGGTCTTAGGCAAAGCGACATTCTCAAAGGGCGATATCAAACTTACCGTCTCCGACAAGCACGCGTCTGAGTTCGGCGCCTTCCTCGAGGAAGAGCTGCCGGGTCTGGTGGAAAGATTTTTTGACCGGGAGGGCACTGAGTGATTTTCGGCGCGCGGTCAAACCTTGTCAGATGACAAGGTTTGGTTGGGCGGCGGGAAGGGCGGAGGCCTCGGCCGAAGCCGGACGATGGCGCAACAAACACAGAGGTAGCATGCGGTAAAAAGAAAGGCCCCCGAAACAGTGTCCCGGAAGCCTCTCTCGTATGTTTGGCGGCAACGAGAATCTCACTTCCGCGAATCACAGTCAAGAGCCTCTTCGAGGCGTTGGACACCGTTTTGGTGAGCGCTTTCGCTTTGCCTAAAAGCTGAAAGACACAACCATGACGCAATCCATATCAACGACGCCCTTTGGGCGGCGGCCGATGACGCTCGGCATGATTTCAAGCCAGCTGGCCGCGAAGGCAAAACCTGAGATGGCCATTGTTCACAAATGGCACGTCTTTCAGCACATCAAGGAGGCGCGCCAGGTTCTCGGCGCCACCGACCGTGCGCTGACGATTCTGCACGCGCTGTTGTCATTCCATCCCGAGACCGCGCTCGAGGCAAACAGCGAGTTGATCGTCTGGCCCTCCAACGAGCAGTTGATGGCGCGGGCCAACGGGATGCCGCCGACAACGCTGCGCCGGCATCTCGCCGTCCTGGTCGACTGCGGTCTGATCATTCGCAGGGACAGCCCGAACGGCAAGCGCTTTGCGCGCAAAGGGCATGGCGGAGAAATCGAGCAGGCCTATGGCTTTGACCTGGCGCCGATGGTGGCTCGTGCCGAGGAGTACAAGACGCTCGCGGAAACCGTCCAGGTCGAGAAGAAGGCGTTCCGCGTAGCCAAGGAGCGCCTGACCATCCTGCGCCGGGACATCATGAAGATGATCGAAGCCGGGCTTGAGGAGGGCGTGCCGGGAAACTGGAAGCGGTTTCTGCAGGCTTACCAAGGGATCGCCGGGCGGATTCCCCGGACTGCACCACGGCAGCTCCTGGAGAGCATCGGCGGCGAGATGGAAACGCTCTGGCGCGAGATCCGTGAGCTGTTGGAAACGTTTGCGAAAACACAGAATCTGGACGCCAATGAGTCCCATTCTGGTCGCCACATACAGAATTCAAACCCAGATATTCCATCTGAATCTGAAAGAGGCCTCGCGAGGGAAGATGAAGCGGGCGGCAACGCCGCGGCGAACCACAACCTGCGGAGCTTGCCGAAGCGCGAGCTCCCGCTGGGAATTGTGCTGGATGCCTGTCCCAACATGCGCTGGCTGATCAAGGGCGGCGAAATCCGGCACTGGAAGGATTTGGTGGCCGCGGCGGAGCTTGCCCGGCCGATGCTGGGGATCAGCCCCAGCGCGTGGCACGACGCGCGGGAGGTCTTGGGTGAGCAGCAGGCCGCAATCACGCTCGCCGCGATCCACCAGAAAGCGGACCAGATCAGCAGCGCCGGCGGCTATCTGCGCAGCCTGACCGACCGCGCCAAGGCCGGGAAATTCTCGGTCTGGCCGATGATCATGGCCTTGCTGCGCGCCAAGCTCGACGGGTCGAAGCCAACCCCACCGCCGACGGGCAGCGGTCCCGCCAGCCTCAAACCCGGGAAACCCACGCAAACCGGCGCCTTCCAGGCCAGTGCCGAATTGCGCGCCTCCCTGACCAGGCGGCCGAAATGACCCGAAACGGGGCCAGGAATGACTCCGTCGTTGGAGCCGACTCGGCTACGGTTTTTCGGGCCAACAAGGGATGGGAGAGGGTGATTTGACGGGAGACACGACATCTGTCGGCGGCGCGATCGCGGCGGCCCTCGAACGGGCCGATGAGTTGCGCCGCCTCAGCGACCGCCCGGCTCGTGTGCGGATCATGACGATCTTTGGCGATGATCGCTCAGGTCTCACGATCAACGCCCGCATCGCGGCACGGACCCCGGCGGAACACCGCGCCCAGGAAGGCCTTGGGACACGGTGCATCCCATGGGACGAACTCGACGCGCGCGCCGGCGAGATCGTTGGCCTGGTGGACGAGGTGGTGGGCGAAGTGACGCTTGCCGTCCGAAACACCCCGCCATTGCCGCGGCCGAGCCGCTCGGAAGACGATCTTGAGCTTGCTGCGTTCGACGATCTGATCGACGAGATCGGGCAAACGATCACCCAGTCGGCACTTTTTGTGCTGGAGAAACATCCGGCGAAGCAGGTCTCACGGGAGCTGGGCAGCGAAGCTGCCATGTTAGCCGCACTGAAATTCGCGGCACTCGCGGCTTACACAGGCCATGTCGGACTGAACGACGCCCAGGACGAGCTCCAAATGGCGATGGGTGAGGTGATGAGGAATATGCGTGCGTCGCCTGAGTTGCCGCGTCGACCGAGCCTGAATTCGTGAGTGGCGAGGGGTACGGCTTGCGCGATTTCCGCTTCCCAGGCCAAGATGACGCGACCTGGCGAGGGGCGGAGGATCCAACATGCCACTACCGGCCCGCCTCCTTCCGCAAAGCTGCCCGTCGCTATCGGAGATCCGTCTGCGCGAAGTCGCTTTCCTTGTAGAGGAGCGGGATTCGGTAGGCCTTGGCGCAGGCATAGGCGAAGCAGTCCCCGAAATTGAGCTGCGCGGGATGGTCGACCAGGCAGCTATAGGTCTGCGCCGCTTCGAGGGCCTTGCGACCATATCCGGCGAGACGGACATTTCCTGGGCGCCGAGCGAGGTGACGAATTCCCGCACCGCGGTTTCCGCCTTGGCGAGGAGGGCGGCGTCGCGCGGTAAGCCGGTTTCGCGGGCGAGCTTCGCGGCAAGCGAAAGCGATGCGGACGCCTCGAACAATACGAGGGGTGAGACGAAGAAGCCCGTTTTCGAGCCGTTCAAGCAGCCGGCGAGCTCGGGCCCGTCGGGTTCGCCGCCGAGAATAGCAACAATGGCCGAGGCATCGAGGAACATCAGACGCCCCACATCTCGTCGGTGAAGGCCTTCATGTCGAAATCGTCCGTGCCGGCAAGGCCGCGCTCCGCAGCGTTGGCCCGAATGCCAGCGACGATCGCGAGAGCATTGCCGATTCGTTGGCTCGGCAGCATATTCTCGGTTTGGCGCTTGATCTCGTGCTCCAGCGCGAGGCGCACGGCTTCTGTTTTGGTCCGCGAGCCTGTCATGGCCTGGAGCCGGCTGGCGAGGTCGTCGACCTGTGCGTCACGAATGAAGAGGGGCATGAGATATCTCCTCGAAGATATCTATCATATCCAGATTTGGATATCCAAATGGCCGCGGGGAACTGCCCGTCAGCTCCGTGGGCCGTCGTGTCCGGAGGAGGGGAGGGACTGTTCCCCGGTCACAGGCCCGCCGCTTTGGTGAGGTTGACCCGGAACCGGTCGCGCCGCCGTTGGTAGCGGCGGGTTTGCTCCGCGCTGGCATGGCCGAGCTGCTTCTGCACATAGCGCTCGTCGACCTCGGCCGAGGAGGCGAGACCGGCGCGCAGCGAATGCCCGGCGAATTTTTCCTCGCGTTCGCCTTCGGGGAGATCGGCGCGCACGCCGGCGGCCAGCGCCGCGCGTTTGACCAGCCGGGCGACCTGCTGGTCGACCAGGCGGTCCGGACCAACATCCTTGCCTTGACCGCGGACCCGGCGAAACAGCGGGCCGTGACCGATCCGGGCGAGCTTGAGCCAGGTCTGCAGGGCGACGATCGGGCAGGTCGAATCCGACGAGCCGCGGCCGATCTCGATCTCACGCCAGCCGGTCTTGCCCCGCAGGGTGACGATCATGCCCTTGTCGAGGATCTCGACCCAGCCGCGACCGTCCTCGGTCTGGTCGCGTCCGCAATCCAGGCCGACGATTTCTGAGCGCCGCAGGCCGCCGGCGAAGCCGACCAGCAGCATGGCGCGATCTCGCAAGCCGCGCAGCGTGCCGCGATTGAGGGTTTCGAGCATGGCGATGACGTCTTCCGGCAAGACCGCTTCCTTCTGCCGGGGTGGGGCGCCATGGGTGTTGCGGATGCCGGCGAGCACGGTCACGATGTGCCGGTCCGCCCGATCGAGCGGTGTCCCGCGCTGGGCATAATTCCAGGTCAGCGCTGAGAGCCGGCGCTCGATCGTCGCGACCGAGTTTGCCTGACGATCGGCCGTCGCGGCGCCGGAGGCGCAGGCGGTGATGTAAAGCCCGACCGTCTGGGGGGAGGGTGGCAGCACCTCGAGGCCCTGGCGCCGGCACCAGGCGGAAAAGTGCTTCCAGTCGGAGGCATAGGCCCGGCGCGTGTTGGCCGAGCTCGCCGCCTCGACATAATCGCGGGCGCGATCGGCCAGCCGTTCCAGATGCGCCGGAAGGGCAGCGGAGGCGGCTTCGGCCCCCTCCCTCACGGCTTCCGAAGTGATGGGAAGGTTTTCGCTACCGGGAGGAAGGATGTTCATCTTCAGGCCGCCTTGATGTCGGTCTGCGAGAAGTCATTGCCCTTGAACAGCAGGGGCTCTCCGGTGAGGGTGGCGAGAGCGTAAGAAAAGCAATCGCCAAAGTTCAGCTTGGCGGAATGCCGGCCTTTCCCATACCGCCGCCACGCCCGCCGCGCCTGATCGGCATGCCCAGCCGAGACTGGAACAATCTCCACGCCAACCTTATGCAGCCAGAGATCAAGCTCGGCGCCGCCGCCATCGCCCAACTTTGATTCGATCCCTATTCCAGCTTCCACCACCGTCGCTGCCGACATCAGCCGGACAGGGTCGGCCGCAATGCGATGCTCAAAGTCGCTGGCCTCCGGCTCATTCAAAAGAACTGCCAGAATGGCGGATGAGTCGATCACCATCAGATCGGCAAGCCGTTTTCATCGTACCCGATGATTTCATCTATACTGCGCGGGTCGAGGATCGGGAGGGCAGATAGGCGGCGCCGAATGGCTTCCATGTCCTCAAGCAGCTTCGCCTTGGTCACGTCGGCATCGACCCGCCGCAACCTATCCTCAAGAGCGCGCCTGGTCGCGAGGGTGATCGTCTCTCCGGTGCGCTCGGCTAGCCTGCGTGCGAGTTTTTCTGTCTCAGTATCTTTGATACTCAGCGCCATGTCGGAGTTCCTTGGTGCCTATTTTTCAATATTCCACCTATATAACACCACCCGCGCACGATTGCACGAAACTCGGGATGCGCATTCTCGTCATGCTGGGCGCTGGATCGTGGGAGAAACTATGGCAAGGCTTCAATGACTTCCCGCCGCCTCAGGGCGCTTAGGAAGGTGCGATTGCTCCGAAGGCCCTAATCGGGTTCTGGGCGTGCCGGCAGGCCCGGTTTTTTAATGGCGGGAGAGGGGAGGGGGCCTCGGCAGGATCTGGGTCGATCTTCGTCTGAGCCGCGTCAGAAAGGGCGGCCGGGAGCCGTTCCGAAGCGGTCGCTGGAGGGTGGCTCATGCCGATGCCTCCCAGGGATTGATCACCGTGGCGCCCGTATCCTCAAAATCCCCCACATTGCGGGTGACGAGGATGAGGTCGTGGACGATCGCGGTGGCGGCGATCAGCCCGTCGATATCGCCGCGCGGCCGGATCGCGGCGATGCGGCCCCACTCGACGGAGATCTGGTCGGTCACCGCCAGGATGCGATCGGCGTGGTCGTGGCGCAGCTTGCGCAGCCATTCGGCAAGGTGGCCGGCCGCCTTCGGGTCTGACATCTGCTTGAGCGCAATGCCGCGCATGATCTCGCCGAGGGTGAGGGTGCTGAGGTGAACGCTGGCCGGATCGACCGCGCGCAGCCAGCCGGTGGCCTGCACAGAGCCGCGCCGCGCCTCGGAGACGACATTGGTGTCGACCAGATACATCAGAAGGCCACGTCACGGCTGGGGGTCTTGGCGCGCTGCGTCACGGCCTCGGCCAGGTCGTCATCCCAGCTGGGCCCGGCCAGCAAGTCGTCGACCAGGGTCGGCCGGCCGGAGCGGAGCGCGTCGTAATCGGCGGCCGACAGCACCACGGCGGCCCGCTCGCCGCGCAGGGTCACGACCTGCGGGCCTTCGCGGCGGGCCTTCTGCACCACCTTGGAAAACTGGTTCTTGGCGTCCTGCAGCGGCCATTCCATGTTGCATGTTCCTAGCTAGACAGTCTAGCTATTTTCTAGAAGGCGTCGTCGTGGAGGTCAAGGATGGGCGCCGACGGGTCGACGGCCAAAAGATCACGCCTGGAGCCGGGCTCTCAGGCGGCTGAGAGCGCTCTGGCGCACCATTTTCGAAGGTCTGGGCGGCGAGATCGGGCATTCTCTCTATCATGAGCAAAACGAACGATAAGGCAACATTATCGATCGTTGTTATCCACCGACAGGCCCGGCGGTTGATGGTAAAATTGATGGCACAAAGCGCCGCGCGCGGTTAGGCTCAGCCATGCCCTCGCGCGCGTGAATCATGCCCGAACCGCCCCCGACCTTCGCCCCGGCACCTAGCTGGCTGCGTCGTCGCGCCCCGCCCGACACCGCCGCGGACGCGGTGTTTTATGCCGGCGCCGCGCTGGGAGCGCTGCATCCGATCGCCCGCGACGAGCATCCCCTCGGCAGTCTGTGGCGCCAACGTCTCGCGCTCACCTGCGCCGCCACGCTTGCGCGCCAGGGCGGGCGGACGGACGACGAAGCGGCGCTGCGCGACCACTGGTACTTGCGCCGCGAGGACGACGATCCGGGTCCCGGCGGGCGTATTCTCGCCGCTTGGCGCAAGCTCGGCGAACGGGCCTCCAGTGACGTGGAGCAGTGGAAATTTGCGCTGGCGCCCGCACTCGGCCATCGCCTCAACTCGCTGCCGGACCAGATCGTCGGACTTGCCAGCCGACATACGCAGCAGCAGCACATCATGCCGGTGCTGGCCGCCGCGGAAATCATCGCTGCGAGCAGGCGCGTGCTGCCGAACGAGGACTTGGTGCCGCTGTGGCTGGCCGATGCCGTCCTCGCCCACCAGCTGCGCTGGCCGGCGCCGGTGCCGCTGCTTGCGGCCCATCTGTCGCGCGGCGCGCTGCGCAAAGCGCCGCAGCATCTCGAGGGCGAGACCGTCGTCATGAGCGCACTCTGTGCGGCCTACACGACGGCCGCCGTAGCCGCGATCGACCTCTACAACGATCTCGCACGGCGGGCGACACGTCTGCTGGCGGTCGCGCCGAAGCTGCGCGGCAGGGATGCCGGCATGATGGTGGCGATCCTGATGGTGGAAGACGCCCAGTCCACCGGCGCCGGCAAGATGGCGAGCGACCGCAGCACGCGACGGCTGTTCGAACGGCTGGTGTCGCTCGGCGCGGTGCGCGAGCTCACGGGACGGCCGACTTTTCGATTGTACGGGCTCTGAGATGGGACGGCGCGCGCGACCGAAAGCGGATCTCGACACTGAACTGGTCGACCTGCCGCCGGAGCTGCGCTGGCGCGAGTGGATGGGACGGGTCGAGGCCGTGATCTTCGCCTCCCCCGAGCCGGTAACGCGCGAGACGCTCGCGCGCGTCGTCGGCCGCGATTGCAACCTCGATCTCATTATCGACGACATCCGCGACGAGCTCCGCGGCCGGCCTTACGAGCTTGTTGCCGTCGCCGGCGGTTGGCAGCATCGCACCCGGAAAAACTTCGCCGAGGCGATCCGCGCTGCGATCGGCGCGGGCAACGATGGCAAGGCCCTGTCGCAGACCGAAGCGCTGATCCTCGCCTGCATCGCCTATTACCAGCCAATCAATCGCAGCGAAATGTCATCCTTCTTCGGCAAGCAGGTCAGCCGCGATACCATCGCCCGTTTGCGCGGATTGGGGTTCATCGCGAGCGGCCCGCGCAGCCCGCAACCCGGCGCGCCCTACACCTACGTGACGACCAAGGGCTTCCTGTCGCATTTCGGCTTCGATACGCTGCGCGACCTGCCAGATATGGAGATGCTCGAGGACGCAGGCCTGCTCAGCAAGGACAAGCTGCTGGCCGGGGAGTTTCCGGATCCCTTGCCGGCGCATGACGAAGACCAGGACGATGATGAAAAAGCTGCAGATTGGACAGAGACAGGCTAGCCGCATTTGCCAAATGTCGGCCACCGATCGGCTTGCTTTCATCGCAGAAGGGCTTCCGATTATTCACGCCAGCGCGAAGGGATTTTGGTCCGGGTCCGTTGAATTGCGAGGGAAGCCGCGAGAAGCCGAAGGGCTCGAGGGATCCGCCAAGGAGGAGGCGGCGAAAATTCTCATCCTCTTGGATGTGGTGCGCCGCCCCGAGAAACGCGTCGCCGGCAAGCTCAGCATGCTGATCGGGCGCTTCTACGGTCACCTGGAGCGATTGATTTACGCCCAGCTTGCCGAGTGGTGGAGCGAGGACATCGCGCGCTTGCGGAAAGCGGTCGAGCCCTTGCGAACCACCCACGATCTCGAGGGGAGCATGGGCGAGTTCATTGTGCCGAATTCGACGCTCTATCGGCGGGAAAGCAAGTTCTATGCGGACGTTGAAGCTTATGAGGACGGCACGCCGCTCTGGAATGCACCCGCCGGCCATTAAAACCCCTTTGGACGGAGGATGCCGCGGTCGCGGCGGTGATCGAGGCGATGGCTGCATGCGGCATGTTCACGCTCGCAGGGCTGCGAGCTCCCAAGTCTGGGGGGAACCGGAATTCAAGGAGCGCGAGACGCTGTGGGATGCCGAGCGGCTGACGCGCGAACTCCTCGAGCGCCTGATTGCCGAGGGCCTGCCGCAGGAATCGGCGACGCAAGACTATGTCGACACGCTGTACCGGTGTTGGCCGCTGCCGATGTACAACGTTGATCTCAGCCCTGTCCACGTGACCCTCGATGCGCTCAAGGCCGAGCAGGATCGTCTTTATTGGGCCGAGGTAGGCGCCCCTTAACGAACGCCGGCCGGGGCTCTGGCGCACGCCTTTACTGTCTGCGCATCCGAGGGGAAGAGCCCGAACGAGGCCTTGAATGTCAGAAAAAGATATATTATTTTCTGACACATGAAAACCCCCGTCGCATCAGTTCCGGACCGGATCATGAAGCGCGCCCACGCCGGCGGGCGCGGCGGCGTCTTCACGCCCAGCGATTTCCTGGACGTGGCCGGCCGCGCGGCCGTTGACCAGGCGCTGTCCCGGCTGGTCAGGGGTGGCAAGTTGCGACGTCTGGCGCGCGGCCTCTACGACTTCCCCAAGCTTCATCCGAAGCTCGGCCCGCTCTCGCCGGCGCCCGATGACGTCGCGCAGGCGCTCGCCCGGGAGACGGGCTCGCAGGTGCAGATCGCCGGCGCCCGCGCCGCGAACGCGCTCGGCCTGTCCACCCAGGTTCCGGCCAAGAACAACTACCTGACCGATGGTCCCTCCCGCCGTGTCGTGCTTGGCAAGCGGGTCGTTGATCTGCGTCACGCCTCGCCAAAACACCTGATCGCTCCGGGCAGCTTCGCCGGCACCGTCGTTCAAGCTCTGCGGCATCTCGGCCCCGTGCGGGCGACCGATGTCGCCCGCGTCGCCGGGCGCCGGCTGTCGGCGAGCGACAAGAAGACGCTCGCGAAGGGCGCCGTCCGGGCGCCGGCATGGATGCGACCGACACTCGTCTCCATCGCCACCATCTCCGGTGGGGCCGATGGATAAGGTCGCCGGTCTCGATGACGCCGAGCGCGCGGCTCTGTTCGGTGAGGCGGGCGCGGCGCGTGGCGTCGCCAACACCATCATCGAGAAGGACTTCTGGGTCTGCTGGACCTTGAAACGCCTCTTCGAGCTGCAGAAAGAAGACGCGCCCACCCTGGTCTTCAAGGGTGGGACCTCCTTGTCCAAGGCCTTCGGCGCGATCCGCCGCTTTTCCGAAGACATCGACCTGTCGTTCGACCGCGCCGATCTTGGCTACACCGGCGACCGCGATCCAGGAAGGGACGGGATCAGCAAAAAGCAGGCGGGCAAGCTGATCGAGGATCTTGTCGGTGACGTCGAAAAGCACATTGCCGAGAAGCTGCTGCCCGCCTTGCGCGCTGCGATCGCCAAGCAGCTCGGCGAGCCGACAAACGCCGAATGGTCCTTGGAGATCGATCCGAGCGATCCGCAGAGCGTGAACTTTCACTACCCGACCGCGCTGCCCAAGGAGGCGTATCAAGGCATGGCCTACATCACGCCGAGGGTGAAGCTGGAATTCGGCGCGCGCGGCGATCCGTGGCCGACCGAAGAGAAGAGCATCCGCCCCTATGCAGCGGATGAGTTTCCCGACTTCTTCGAGGAAGCGGATTGCACCGTGACTGTGCTGTCAGTGCGGCGCACCTTCTGGGAAAAGGCCACGGCGCTGCACGCCGAGGCGCACCGTCCGAAGGACGCCCCGACGCCGCAATATTTTTCCCGACACTATTACGACATCGCGATGCTGCTCGACACCGAAGACGGAAAGGCGGCCGCCGCCGACTTCGCGCTGCTCGAGCAGATCGCCAACCACAAGGCGGTGTTTTTCCGCTCCGCCTGGGCGAGCTACGACACCGCGCGGCCAGGCACGTTGCAGCTTGTGCCGTTGGAGATGCGGCTTAAGGATCTGCGCGCTGATTATCGCGATATGGCGCCGATGATGTTCGATGAGAAGCCGCTATCGTTCGACGAGATCATCGCTCGCATCCAGAAACTACAGGACACCATCAACGCTTCGCCGGCTTCGCAGTAATCACGTCCGGCTGCGGTGTTTCTACGGGAGCTGCGCATCTTGGCCGAAGTCTGCAGTAAACCTGCGTCATGCCGCACAAGAGATCCGCTAAGAGCCGAAGTAAAGCGGGAATATGAGTCGGTTTGCCTTCACGACCATAGGAGGCTGCTCGGTGTTCTCCTTGAGAACGGGTATTCGCCGAACAGTGCCGTGATCGGCCGAAAGTGGCGCCAGTTGTGATCAAAGAATAATTTTAGGAGTGGAGATGGAACATAATATTGCAGACATGACCCTCGATGAAGTCGTATCTCACCTCATCGCGGGAGAGGTTCTGCACGTTGCTAGCGGAGAGACATTTTCCCTGCCGTTGAGTGGTAGCCGCGCTGTTCTCGCGTTCTACAATCAAGACCGTCGAGCGTACTGGAATCCGGATAAAGACACTGCCATTCAGGATGGGGAGGTGGATCGCGTTCTCGTCGCCCTTGACAATGTACCTAAAGCCTTGTCAGCACTGGCTAAGGCGCCGCCGGAATTTCAGAAATGGCAACTCACCAAGATCGAGGCGCATCGCTTCCGGGGGCTGCATCGTCATTGCGCCGAGGGAGGTTCAGACCCCAAGCCGTTCGAGCTTGAGCTCGCGGCACCGGCCACACTGTTTCGGGGGTTCAACGGGGCGGGCAAGACCTCGCTGGTCAGCGCCGTGTGCTGGTGCCTGACGGGGTATGGATACCGTTCGCAGGGGCTGCCGGCACCGTTGCATGAGTGCATTTCGGTGCAAACCGCCAGCGCCGAGGCGGAAAAGAGCGTATTTGACATCCCAGTGATCGTGCCAATTCCCACGGAGCAGGAGCTGGTAGCGGTCGATGGCGTGCCGAAGGTCGACACATGGGTTCGGCTCTCGTTTCGCTCGTTGATCGACGGGAGGGAGGTCGTGGTTGAGCGCCACCTCCAGCGGGAGGGTAAGAAGGGATTCAAGACCGGCGTGATTGGCCTAGAAAAATTGGGGCTATCCGAGCTGGCCATTCAGGTCGGCATCCTGATGCCTGGCATCGCCGCCGCGACCCGCTTCGATGACAAGACCACGCTGTCCCAAGCCGTGTCGACACTGACCGGCCTGCGGCCGTTGGCGCATTTCGGCGTGCGGAGTGGGCGTCTGCACGATCGGCTGACCGAAAAGTATCCGAAGCTGGCCAAGCTAGAGAAGGAAGCTTGCGAAACGACGGCGGGCGCCCAGAAGCAAACCCTCGACGACCTTCTGAAGGACGGGAAGGATCTGCCGAACCTCGATTGCGTCGTCGTTCCCGCCGACAGCGATCGCGAGGGATGGGTGGCTGGCCTCACGGACGCCGAGAAGCGCCTCAAGGCGGTCGAGGACCAGGCGGCCGAGGAAGCGACGTTGATTCTGGGCGGCCTGCCGCCCCTGACGTCGGATATCGAGATTAAGCGGTTCAGAGACGCGCTGACGGCCGCTCAAAACTGTTTCAGCGGCGCCGCCTTGAGGGGACTGCCGTCCATGCAACTCGCCGCGAACCTCGGCGAGCTGCATGAGACGGACTTGGAATCTGCCGAAAAGGTCCTCGAAGGCATCGAGGACGAGGCCAAGAGCCTGGTCAATCGCCTGTCGGATGCCAGTCGTTCGGATCGGCTGCGCCTCTATGGCCTAGTTGCTAGATGGCATGAGGCTGCTCATCCGGGGGAGCCTTTCTCGACATGTCCGGTTTGCGATCGCGATCTCACGCAACCCGGGGCGATTCCTCGGGACGCGTTGCTGGATCAGGCCGTAGCCGACGCGCTAGGGGAGGCCCGCAAAGCGGATTCAGCACTGTTGAAGACCGGCGCCGAATGGGAGCGCGACGCCATGCGTGGGCTGCGCGGACAGTTGCCGGAGAGTTTGCAGCCCTTTGTATCTGACGATGTGCCGGATGACCTTGCGACGGTCTATAAGGCAGCGTTGTCCAAGGAGGTCTTCGAGCAACCGGATTTTCCGCCGGTCCTTCGCAAGATGGCACCCGGCGTCGCCGAGCTGTGCCGCATGGCCTGGGCGAACGCACCCGTTCGCGCGCCGTTGCCGAGCACGGCCATCCCGCAACAGATTCCCGACGCCGAAGGCCTGCGAGGCGCGATCCAGAAGGTGCGGCGTGCGATTCGTCTCGCCAAGTATCGCGCCGCGAACACGGAATTCGCGAGGTCCGCCGTGGCGAGCGTGTTGCGCTCTGCGGCGGAAACCGATGTCCCAGCCAATCAGCGCGCGGTTGCCGGGCAACTGAGCGTCCTTAACACCTACCTCGAGGCGGCGACGGCATTCGCCGGCGTGCGTCGCCAATTGGGCCAGTTCAAGCTGACCTGCGAGAAGTGGAAGGCCGCGTGTGAGCGGATCGAAAAGCTTGATCGCGCGGCGAAGGCAGTTGAGCCGTTCACGCGCTTTCCAGCCCTTGTTCACGATCAAGTCGCCGGTCTGATCCTGGATCTCGACTCGCAGGCAACGGCCTGGTCGCAGCGCATGTACAAGGCGCAGTTCCTGCAAGCACCTGCCTACGCGGGGTTGGACCCGGCCAAGAGCGACGGCTTTACGTTCCTGGCGGCACAAGGCAAGCATCTGGTCGAGGCACATCATGTCATGAACGCCTCGGCCTTGCGGGCTTACTTGTCGGCGTTTGTCCTTGCGCTATGGCAGCAGGTCTGGGCGAGATCCGGAGGGATTTCGACGATTTTGATGGATGATCCGCAGGATCTGCTCGATCCGGGCAACGTCGCCAATCTGGCAGCGACGGTTCCGCATCTGATCGCGGCGGACATGAGCCCGCTGATCGTCAGCAACGATTTTGGCTTCATCCCGACCATCGAGGCGTTCGTCTCCGCGCACAATACCACCACGCCCGGCCGGCGCACCGAAGTGTGGGAGTTTTCGGCGATCTCGACGTCGAAATGCACCGTCAGTCTGGCGCCCGTCGCCGATGAAGCAAGGCTGCGCGGCGAACACTGGCAAAAGGCCGATCCGAATGATGTCACGCTCGCACGGGCATTCGTTCATCCCGTCCGCGTCCGCATCGAGATTAAGCTTTGGGATTTGCTGGCGTCCGATCCCGCAGTCCTGAAAGACCCGACGCTGAATGATCTCCTCGGCAAGATCGCCAACGCGCGAAACAGAGGCGAGCGGCCATTCAACGAAGAGCCGTTCCGCAAGCTAATCGAGCTGCCTGCCCTGAAGGCCGGTGCGCCATTCCGGGACGCGATCAACAAAGCGCACCACGGCAAGGCCGATCAGCTCACGCCCGTCGATGCGGATATCGTCCGCCAAGATTATGAGGATGTCTTCGCCGCGATCGATGCCTGTTGGCTCGCCTATGGCAGGTTCATGGGCCGATTGCCGCCGGAACAAGCCCTGGCGGAGGCCACGAGGGCTCCGGCCGAACCGAACGTCGTTCCCTTCCCGGCCAAGCCGATATCGGTCCTCGGGCGGCTTGCCGCCCATGAGGTCGGCGCTCCCCTCACCAGCATCGAAGATGCAAAGGACCAATTCGAGCTTGGGTCGCTAGGCGACATCTCGCTCTTCACGCTGCGCGCGCCGACATTGGGATTGGTGGCCTTTCCCGGCCAGACCCTGATCGTCTCGCTGACCGCCGAGGTTCGCAACGGTGACCTCGCTATCGTGCAAACGCCGGGGAAAACCTACGCACGCCGCATCGGCATCGATAAGACCGATTTATCGCGGATAGTCTTGGAGAGCATGCCATCGGCGAGTTCGCGCGTACCGCCGACGCACTTCGTTCAGCGCAGCAGCGCCACGTTGAGCAAGATCGTCGGGGTCTTGTTTGACGAGACGGTGCCGGCCAAATCTCATGACGAGGCGATTCCCGCAACCGGTTCGGCTATCCTCTCCCAGGTGGTCGCGGCGGCGGTTGTCGCTGGCGATAGCGCCTTTCCGGTGGCGCCGGACAAGGGCCATGTGCTGCTTGGACGAGCGCCCGACCTATCCCAGTTGGCGGGGCGGATCCTGGCCGTCGTGGCACGGCCGGACGTTCATTCGTCGGACCACTTCGCCTACCTGAAGCGTCTTGGCAAACAGATGCCCGGCAATGCTTCCGTCTACTACCTGGAAAATGTGGGCCAAGCTGGAGAGGGGGAATATGTGCAATTTCCTAGTGCGGGCGGCGCGATCCCCGGCATCTCGGTCGTCGATGATGTGTGGAAGGTACATGGCACGATCTTCTAAACATCCGGTCTTCGTGTGACGATCAGTCAGAACGTCCTTAGCCTGTGGTCCTTGATGGATTCCTCATGAGCGCACTGCTCGTTCGTTGGGCAGACGCAGGCAGGGACGAGCCGGAGGAAGAATGATCCGCATCTTGCACACGGCCGATTGGCACGTCGGTCAAACATTGCGTGGATTCTCTCGAGAGTACGAGCACCGCCAGGTTTTTGGACGCCTCGAAGAGATCGTCGTCGAGCGGAATGTCGACGCGCTCGTAGTCGCCGGCGATGTGTTCGACAGTCAGAATCCGTCAGGAGAGGCGCAGCAACTCCTTTACAACGCGCTCGTGCGGCTGAGCCGCGGCGCAGCCGCGAATGACCGTAGTGATCGTTGCCGGCAATCATGACGCCGCCGGACGGTTGGAGGCGCCGCGGCCTTTGTTAGAAGCCTTTAATATTCGCGTCGTTGGAAATGTGCGGCGGCGCGATAGGCGGATCGAGGCGGCGCAACACGTCGTGCCGATTTTCGACGCCAGCGGTGCAATGGCCGCACACGTGCTGGCGCTCTCCTACCCAACTGCCGCCTGCCTCCCGAATTTGACGCGGCTGGATGGCGACTCTGGCTCTCCCGTCGTCGCCGGAGTACGCAGTCTTTACGCGGAATTGCTCGACACGTCACGGGGGCAGATGGATGGTTTGCCGTTCGTCCTTACGGGACATCTCCACGTCGCGGGTGGCATCGAGTCGGAGGGCGCCGAGCGTCGGATCTTGGTCGGCGGTCAACATGCCGTGCCGCATGATGTGTTCCCGACTGAAGCAAGTTACGTCGCGCTTGGTCATCTGCACAAGGCCCAGGCCATAGGTCGCGATAGCGTTCGCTATTCGGGATCATTAATCCCCTTGTCGGCAACGGAGCAGCCTTACGCTCATGGAGTGACGCTTGTGAGCCTCGACGGTGCGCAGGTCACGTCAGAGCATATCCCAATCAATCGGCCGGTTCCTTTCCTGCGGCTACCAGAATCCGGTGATATGCGTTTGACTGAACTTGGCGACCACCTGACGGCATTGGATCTCCAGCAAGATCTGCCGGTCAACGAGCGGCCGTTCGTCCAGATCAGACTTGCTCGTAACGGGCTGCCTTCTGGATTCAGAGAGGAGATCGACCGCATCACCGAGAACTTTCCTGTACGCGTTGTCGATATTCGTGTCGCCACGATACCCGGTACGCTGAACGAGACGGTCCTGACGGATCCTCTGATTCGGTTGGCGGAACGAGATCCAGAGGACATGTTTATAGGAGATTGGATCTAGGTCGCTGCGTGTCTACCGCCTATCGCCTTTTTCCCACGCAGCGACCGCTTGTCCCGCTACCCTTGAGGAATGGGTATGTCATGGGCGTAAATGCCAAGGTCTTTTGGACGGGCGTACGTATTGCCCAAGTGCTCAAGGACGGAAGTGCAAAGGGCTAAGCTTTCAGCAACCGTCGCGACCGTGAACGCCTTTGAATCGTCACGCCCGGCGCCTGCTGGCACATCGTCAAAAAGGAATATCATCATCGAGGGAAGTATCGCGCCTTCCGCTACGAGTGGAAGCTCCTACAAGATCTGGATCGTTGGGACGAGGGCCGGTAAGAGCCATCGGGGCCTCTGCGGAATGGAGACGCCGAGTCGAATCATCGGACGCTTTCGCCTCTCCGATCTCCCGCATGATATTGTTGAGCAGCTTTCCTGCTGCATCAGCAGACGCCCAAATTCCTCCAGGGGCAGCAAGCAGCGTGATTGCAAGCACGGTTACTGCCATTAGGTTGAGCCGTTTCTTTTCCAGCTCCGCCTCAAATTCTGCTAGCTTCTTGAGGAGTGCGTCGCGGCGACTGTCGGACAAATCGTCCGAACGCTCTATCAGCTCGCGGAGATGAAATAGATAAGTGCGTATCGACGTTTTGAGCTGCGGCGAGATAGTGACCGAGTCGCGCTTTGATCGCGAGCTGTTGTCCAGCAGAAGTTGGGTCAGGTAGTGATCGAGATCAGCCTGAAATTGACGATGAACTTTTTCGTCGAATTGCTGCAGCCGCGGCACCGACAAAGATGCAAATGGCTGTATCTCATACTTCTTAGCGGCTCCGATCACGATATTCATGAAACTGTGGCGTGATTCCTCGAGCTCGGTCCAGCCCTCTTGCTGACTTGTGTCGGTGTTTCTTGTGAGGATGACGAGGCTTGCCTGCGCGATCCGCACAAACTCTGTAAAAGCGTTTTGCGGATCGTCGTCAGGCAGGCTTTCAATCTGCTCTAGCGTGATAAAATCAAATATGCCCACGAAGCTCCCCTGCCACTTCTTGCTGACCTGCCACTGAACTTTCATCCAGCAGCGGTTAGAGTCTCAGGGTTTTGTACGCCAAGTGGCGCGGGTGGAGCAA
>NZ_JBEGDB010000009.1:0-74104 GCF_043638955.1 Bradyrhizobium sp. 31Argb
ACCGCGCGAAACTACTTCGCCGTCGTCGCCATTGCCGCCACTCTGCTCTGGATAAGGTAACTGTCCACACGGCCTAGTTCCTTGCGAACAGCAGATGGGGCGCGCGGACGCCGCCCGGAAGGCGCAGCGGATTCGCGACATCAGCAAGCTGCCGCGTCCGGATCACTTCGCGAACGATGCCGATGACTCCGGCCGTCATCGCCATCGCGGCCGCTCGGAATCCCCAGGGTTGGCCGACCAGCAGCAGCAGCGTTCCGGTCCAGACGCCCGCGTAGTAGATCACGAACCACTTCGATGCCCTCCGCTCCGCGACGAGGTCCTGAACGCGGGGAGTCGGGGTTCGTCCCATCACGGGACCATAGGTCTCCAGCCAGGTCAGGAACGCTACGATCTTGTAGAGCTTGGCGAGGACCAGGCCCGACAGCCAGCCGAAGACGGCGAGGAAGGCGAACGCGCCCACATGCGCGGCAAAGTCGCCGGTCACGACAAGCGCTGCACCGAGAAGCGCTGTCCCCGCCAGACTCGCGAAAGACAGCATCGCCATCCGCGTATTGAGCTCGAGCTGGCGGCGCTTGCGCGCGCGGAAGATTGCGAACACGTCGCGCCCGTATAGAGCGGCAGTTGCGAGGCCGAGGACGGCGGCAATCGATAGCACCACGTCCAATCCGGCAAAGAGCTCGACCGCGAGGACACCGCCGACCACTGTAACGGCGATCGCGAGCGCGCCCGCCATCAACGTCGTGCCGCTTTTCCGGTCGTCGACGTCAGGCGAGAGCATGAACATGGACAATAGCCGGTAGCTGACGCCCATCGCCGTCAACGTCAGCCAGCCGCCAAGACCGGCGATCGCGTGCAGTGGCACGCCGCCGGCCAGAAGCGATTGCCCGGTCGATCCCGCCCACCCCACGAGTGCGAACGCGAACACCGCGCCGAAGGCGACGGTGACACAGAGCGAGGCCAACCCGACGAGGACGAAGCGGGCCGGCCCTACCGGCCGCAACCATACGGTCAGCCCGAGATCGACGACGATCAGCCCGAATCCAGCGATCAGCAGGACCGCGCCGAGCGGAAGCAGCCAGAGCCAGGCCGGCAGCCGACCTCCCAATGCCAGGAAGCCCGCGAGCAGCGAGGCGAGACCGGCGGTCAGAAGACCCAGAGCAGGCAAAGCCGACTTCTCCGAGAACAGCGGCTTCGCCACGAGCACAGGCACGAACTGGAACAGCGCGCCGCACATTGCGAGGCTGAGCCATCCGATGCAGACCACGTGCGCGAGGACGAGCGTATCCGGTGCTGCAACATCGGCCGCGGGAAAGCCGACGCCCGCCACCATCAGCGCCAGCGCGACGAACAGCCAGGCGATCGCCATCGCGAAGTAGCTCATCGTCCATCGTGATATGCTGGCGCCGATCATCGTGATCTCAGAACTCTCTCTGCATCGCCGCCATTGGCGTCTTTGGGCGTCATTCTCGTTCAATAACCGTAATCGTAGGTCGTCACGATCGAGGGCTCTTTGTCGGAGCACAAATTGCCGTGTCCTTCACATAGAGCGTTTTCGAGCGAAGTGGACACCGGTTCGCGTGAAGAAAACGCGTCAAAACAAGAATCTAGAGCTTCGGTTCTGATTCAATCAGAACCGAAGCTCTAGCTGTTTGATCCCCGACAAAGATCGAACCGCCCCAAATCTGCAATATCGGGTTCATCATGAACGGAGGACGCGATGCGGATTTTCGAAAGATTGCGACGACGAAGCCGAAGAGATCGCGTGATCGAACGCAAACTTTTCGAGGCTATCACCGACGATATTCTCCGGAGGCTCGAGGAGGGAACGTCGATCCTGATTTTCCCCGAGAGCAAGGCTGCCTGCTGCCCGGTCGAAGAGAAGGTGCGTCAATAGGTCTGGCTTTGCGCTATATCAATGCGCCTGTCGCTTTCGGCAATAGAATAGCTGTCAATGTGTGGCGCTGCCCCGGACGGCGGCTGGCTCCCGCCATTCGACTTACTAAAGCCTGATGCGATTTGATTAAATCCGCAGCGACTGCTTTACCTCTCCCGCTTGCGGGGGAGGTCGGCGCGCCAGCGTCGGTGGGGGCTCTCTCCGCTTGCAAGGACAGCGTGAATCGCGGAGACACCCCCACCCCAGCCCTCCCCCGCAAGCAGGAGAGGGAGCGCAGTTGCCATCGGGGATGCCAAGCGATCTGATCGCATCACACTCTGGCGAAGCTGAGGCCGGTAGACCGTCACTTGGACGCGGTCTTGCCGGCTTCGAGTTTGTCGAAGAGCGTCGCGAACACCTGCTTTGCCTTGCCGCTCTGCGGGACCGCCTTGGCCTGGTCGACGTTGCCGGGCGTTCCGACCACGATCATCGCGACCATGCCCATGCCGTAGTGAGGCAGACATTTCACGCCGTAGACGCCCTCTTTGTCGAACTTGACGGCAATATCTTCACCGTTCTTGCCGACGAAGGGCGTTGCGCCCTCCGGAAGCATGCCTTTGACGGACTCGGCGTTGTGGCCCTTGTCGGGGGACAGGAACTTCACGGTGTCGCCGGGTGCGATCTTCACGAAGGCCGGCTCGAACACCATCACACCATCGGCTCCCCTGTTCAGGAGCTTGACTTCCACGTCCGCCGCCTGGGCGCTTCCGGCCAGGATTAGAGCCGCCGCGGCGCCAACCAACATCGCAATCTGTCTCATGCTTTCCATTTCCTGAAACTTGCGCCCGAAATCCACCGGGCTCCCGCGTGTCAGATATCCCCGCCTCGCCCGGCCTAGGTTGCGCCAGCTCAACTTCGTCGTAGAATCCTGGACTAAGAACCTGACGAGCCGTTGGGGCTTGCATCGGCCGCGGATAGTCGCCGCGGCATATTGGAATGAGGATATCGATGGCCGCAGTCGACCGCTCGCTGGTCGCGAACCTGCCGATGTTCGCCGGGCTTACGCCCACCGAACAGGACGAACTGCTGCGCGAGGCGCGTTCGATTCGATACCCAAAGGGAGCCGCGGTGTTCGACCAGGGCGCGGAAGCGGATCGCTTCTTCCTTTTGCTTCACGGACATCTTCGGGTCGAGAAGACGACGTCGCAGGGACAGCAGTCCGTGGTCCGCTACGTCTCGGCGGGCGAGCTCTTCGGCGTCGCGCAGGCCATGAACCCGACGAACTATCCGGCAACCGCCGTCGCCGCCGTGGACAGCATCGCGCTCGCCTGGCCTTCCTCTTCCTGGCATCGCCTGATCGTCAAATACCCGAGCCTCGCCAGCACCGCGCTCCAAACCGTGGGGAGCCGTCTTCAGGATACGCAAGCGCGCGTCATGGAGATGTCGAGCGAGCAGGTCGAGCAGCGCGTCGCCCATGCGCTGCTCCGCCTGGCGAAACAGGCCGGAAGGAAGGTCGATGCCGGCGTCGAGATCGACTTCCCGATCAGCCGGCAGGACGTCGCCGAGATGACCGGAACGACGCTGCATACCGTCAGCCGTATTCTCAGCGCGTGGGAGCAGCAGGGCTTGGTCGAGGGCGGCAGACAGCGCATCGTTCTGTGCGACACGCATCGGCTGCATGATCTTGCCGAAGGCGAAGAAGCCGTTCAGGCACACAAGCGCGAGCCCTAGAGCATGATCCGATTCCTTCTAATCGGATCATGATCTAAGCCGCCCTCGCAGTATCCATAAGCTTCGACACGAAGATGTCGGTGTCTACGCCGTGTTCGCCGCATGCTTCTTCGATCGAGTGGAAAGCGCCGATCGGACAGCCGACACATAGCATCCGGAAGTCGAGAAAGACGCCTATCGCGAGCGGCCATCGACGCATCACGTCGTCGACCATCATATCCGCGGTAGGCACTGCGTTCGATTTCATGTCGCTACCTTAACGTGTCGGCCTTCAGTTCTCTTTGATCGTCCGCAAATTCTCGAGCAGATCGCTTCGTCGAATAAATCGACATCTCATTGTTCCAGAGCAAAGTGTCTGGCCACCAGATCCAACATGATGCAGGCATCGAATTAGGACGATTGAAGCGATGGAGAACATCATGCTGACGAGAAGGACCGCCCTGATGGGAGCCGCGATCGCGGCGCTGATGATAAGCGCGCCGGCGCTGGCCGCCGACGACCTCAAGCTGCCGCGTGAACGAGTCGAGCTGGTCGCGCCGCCTTTCGTGCATCCGCACGAACAGGCGACCAAGGCCGGACCGAAGATCGTCGAGTTCAAGCTCACGGTCCAGGAGAAGGAAGTCGTGATCGACGACGCCGGCACCAAGTTTCATGCGATGACCTTCAATGGCTCCATGCCCGGCCCGATGATGGTGGTGCACGAAGGCGACTACATGGAGCTGACGCTCGTCAATCCCGCGACCAATTCCATGCCGCACAACATCGACCTTCACTCGTCGACCGGAGCGTTGGGCGGTGGCGCGCTGACCAAGGTCAATCCGGGCGAACAGGCCGTGCTGCGCTGGAAGGCGACGCGTCCCGGTGTCTTCGTCTATCACTGCGCTCCTGAGGGCATGGTCCCATGGCACGTGGTCTCCGGCATGCATGGCACGGTGATGGTGCTGCCGCGTGATGGGCTGAAGGACCGTGACGGCAAGTCGCTGCGCTACGACAAGATCTTCTACATCGGCGAAAACGACCTCTATGTGCCGAAGGACGCGAACGGCAAGTACAAGACCTACGACACGGTCGGCGAGTCCTATGCGGACACCACGGAGGTCATGCGCAAGCTGATCCCGACGCACGTCGTCTTCAACGGACGGGTCGGTGCGCTGACCGGCAAGAATGCATTGACCGCGAAGGTCGGCGAGACCGTGATGATCGTGCATTCGCAGGCCAACCGCGACACCCGTCCGCACCTGATCGGCGGGCACGGCGACTATGTCTGGGAGACCGGCAAGTTCAACAACCCGCCGGAGAAGGATCTCGAGACCTGGCTGGTGCGTGGCGGTTCGGCGGCAGCCGCGCTGTATACCTTCCGCCAGCCCGGTGTGTACGCCTATCTCAACCACAACTTGATCGAGGCCTTCGAACTCGGCGCCGCGGCGCACATCAAGGTGGAAGGCAAATGGAGCGATGACCTCATGAAGCAGGTCTCTCCTCCCGGCCCGATCCCGGCCGACAAGCTCGGCGCCGCCGACCCGGTGACCCTAAGCCGGTAGGTGGAGCTGAAGGAACGGCCCGCGGTCCCTACCCGCGGGCCGTTTCACCAATCGGAGGCGACATCATGCTCATCCTGATGAAAATGAAAACGGCCATGCTCGCTGGCGCGCTGGCTGCGCCGATCCTGGCCACCGTGTTCTCGCCCGCGCCTCCGCATGATGACAATGGTGCTGTGCGCCTCTCTCCTGTTTCCTTCAGCTATCGGGCTGCTGGCGATTTCTCGCGGAATGACAGACCGGTCGAAGGGCCCCTGCGCAAACTCCGCCTGCCTGCTGATCTTATCGTCATGAAGCGGCAGGTCACGGTCGCCGAGTACGTGCGCTGCGTCGACGACGGAGCCTGTCCAAAGGTGCCGGTCCCCAACGGCTCCCTGGACGTGCCCGTCGTCGGCGTCAGTTGGCACGACGCCTCGGCCTATGCTGCATGGTTGTCGCGCAGGACCGGTGTTATCCACCGTCTGCCGACGGACGAGGAGTGGACATTCGCGGCCGCCGAGAAGGCCCGCGACGAAGCGTTGCCGCTGGTCGACCCCGCGGATCCGGCGCAGGCCTGGATCGCCCGTTATGAAGCCGAATCTGCCCGCTCCAAGCCCGCCGAGAAGGCCGCGCAGCCCGGGGGCGCGTTCGGCACGAACAGCAACGGATTGGACGACCTGGCCGGCAATGTCTGGGAGTGGACGGATAGCTGCTTCGTCCGCGCCTCGCTCGACGACGGAGGCGAGCGGATCACCAACACGAATTGCGGGCTCCGCGTCGTGGAGGGAGTCCACCGCGCCTACATGACCGACTTCATCCGCGATCCCAAGTCCGGCGGATGCGCCGTGGGCATTCCGCCGACCAATCTTGGCTTTAGGCTCGTCGTCGAGCGTTCCAGCTCGGTCGCCGCGGCGATCTCCCGGAATGTGGCGAAGCTGCTGCCGCGAACATGAGCGTTCGACGACAAACGGACGGGTTGAGCTAGAACAAAGTCATTCCCCCACGGGTCCGATAGATGATGCGGAGACGAAGGAGGAAGGCAGATGCGATCCGACTTAGCGCAATCCTACGGGCAGGACCGGCTGCCACGCTACACCAGCTATCCGACGGCCCCGCATTTTTCACCTGAAATCGGCGAGGACGACTATCGGCGGTGGCTCAAATCGATACCCATTCGCCAGCCGGCGTCGCTCTACCTCCACGTCCCGTTCTGCCGAGCGATGTGCTGGTACTGCGGATGTCATACGTCCGTGAGCAAGCGTGACGAACCGATCGCGATCTACGCGGCGGGCCTGCGCACGGAAGCGCTCCTTGTCGCCGAGACGATTGGACAAAGGCTGCCGCTCTCCCATATCCACTTCGGTGGCGGCACGCCGACGATCATGTCGCCGGAGACGTTCGCGGATCTCATCGGCGCCTTGCGCTATTCGTTCTTCGTGCTGCCGGAAGCCGAGATCGCCGTCGAGATCGATCCCCGCACGCTGACCGAGCCGATGGCGGAGGCGCTGGGCTATTGCGGCGTCAACCGTGCGAGCCTTGGCGTCCAGAGCTTCGATCCGGCCGTGCAGCGCGCCATCAATCGGCACCAGAGCTTCGAACAGACCGCCGCGTCCGTCGAGCGGCTGCGCCGGGCTGGCGTCTGCAGGCTCAATTTCGACCTGCTCTATGGCCTTCCCCTGCAGACGGTGGATTCGTGCCTGGACACGGTTGCAAAATGTGTCGAGCTGCGTCCGGATCGCTTCTCGGTGTTCGGCTACGCGCACATTCCGTCGTTCAAGAAGCACCAGCGCAAGATTGCCGAAGAATCCCTGCCTGACAGCATCGAGCGGCATCTTCAGTCCGAGACGATCGCGCAGGCCTTGCTCGATGCAGGCTACGTGCGCATTGGCCTCGATCACTTCGCCCTTCCCACCGACAATCTTGCCGTGGCAAGATGGGAAGGCAGGTTGCGGCGGAATTTCCAGGGCTACACCGACGATTCGGCCGACACGCTCATTGGTCTTGGCGCCAGCGCCATCGGCCGCATGCCTCAAGGATTCGTACAGAACGCCGTGCCGACGCGCGACTATCTTGCGCGCATCGTCGAGGACCGGCTCGCCACGGTCAAGGGCTACGCGTTTACCGAGGAAGATCTCTTCCGCGCCGACATCATCGAGCGGATCATGTGCGATCTTGCCGTCGACCTCCCCAAGGTATCGCGGCTGCACAGCCGCGATCCGAACTCCGCGATCGTCGATCGGCAACGGATCGATAGCCTCATCGCCGATGGCGCTGTGACGATGTTCGACGACCGCCTCTTGGTCAACGACGGCGCCGAATTCCTGGTCCGCAGCGTCGCTTCGGCATTCGACGCGCATCTTCCACGATCCGTAGCCACGCACAGTCGCGCGGTCTGAACTAACGAGAGCATGATCCGATCAGGTTGATCGATTGCAGCTTGGCTACACTTCCTCCGCTTGCGGGCAGTGCTATTGCATATGGAATAGAACTTGGTGGGCGGTTCCATCGCGGCCCATCCTTCGAGACGCCCGACTTTGGCGGGCTCCTCAGGATGAGGTCTGATTTCGCGGCGGAATCTTTGATCCTCATGGTGAGGAGCGCCGCTTGCGGCGCGTCTCGAGACGATGCTGCGCATCGCTCGGAGAACCATGAGGCCCGCCTCGTTCACGGCCATCAAACAGCTATATGCGATAGCCCAGCATCTGCCCGAGAAGCTGGCTATTGCGTGAGTTGCCGGTAGAGCGCCGGCAAGGCGGCCGGCAGGCGTCGGATGTTGCCGACGATCGCATAGCCGCTTCGCCCGAACAGCGTTGGAAAATAACTCTGGGCGGTTGCATCGATCGTGACGCCGAAGACTGCGGCGCCGAGCCGGCGCGCCTCCTGGACGGCCTTGCGGGTGTCTTCGATGGCGAGGCGCCCCTCATAGTGGTCGACGTCGTTCGGCTTGCCGTCGGTGAGAACGATCAGCAATTTCTTCCGCTGCGGCTGCGCTGCGAGTTCGGACGCGGCGTGGCGCACAGCCGCGCCGATGCGGGTATAGTATCCGGGTTTGAGCGCCCCGATCCGCCGCTCGACCTGCGCACTCATCGGCTCTCCGAACGCCTTGACGGTTTCGAGCCGCACCCATGAACGCCGGCGCGAGGTGAAGGTCAGGATGCTGTGGTGATCGCCGCAGGCCGACAGTCCGTGAGCGAGGACAAGCAACGCCTCCTTCTCCACGTCCAGCACGCGGTACCCGTCGACCCAGGCGTCGGTCGAGAGCGACACGTCGACGAGCAGCGTCACCGCCAGATCGTGGCCTTGCGGCCGCATCGCGAGGTGAACGCGATCGAGCGTGCCGCTGCCGGCACGGAGATCGCAACGGGCACGGACCAGCGCGTCGATGTCGAGGTCGTGCCCGTCGGGCTGTGCCCTCGCGAGCTCGTGGCGGGGCCGCAGCGCCTCGAACTGGCGCCGCACCTGGCGGATGCGACGGTGCGTGGCCTGGTCCGCCGCCCAGCTTTCGCCGGTCTCGCTCGCATGCGCCGTCAACACACGGCAGTGGTCCTGCATGTAGCTGCGACTGCGGTAATCCCATTCCGGATACAGCCGTTCGCCGTCGAGCCGCGAGGGATCGACCGCTTCCGGCGGCAGATCGAGATCGAACTTCAGCTTCGTCGCAGGCTTTCCGCTGCGCCGCCCGATTGACAGCTCTTCCAGATCGTCGGCCGCCTTGCGCGCATTTTCGTCCTCGGTGTCGTCGGAGGGACGGTCGACGTTCACCATCTCCGCCATGGCCAGGATCTTCTCGAACCGGTTGAGGATGAACGGATCTCTCTTGTCGGCTCCGTTCTCCCGCTCGCGGGTCGCAAAGCGCTTTCGCGAGTCCAGCGCGTCCGCCTGGGCGTCGTGCGAGGCGTCGTCCTGATCTTGAGATACCTGCCCGACGTCGCGGGTCCAGCAATCGCCCCACAATGGACATGGCAGCACCGGACGATATCCGGGCGGCGCCCGTTCTCGCAGCGCCTTGTCGCCGGTCAGCGAAAGCCAAAGCTTTCCTTGCGGCGGCGCCGCGGCGCCAAGCAGCGCGAGCACGATCTGTTCGACCTCGCGCTCCACGCGAGGCAATGGCCGCTGCGGCCGGCCAGATGCGACTGCCGCGGCCAGTCGCGTGTAGGAGCCGGCTAGTCCCGGAAATCGAGCGGCGACCATGGCGGCCGTGGCGCGGGCGCGACGCAAGATGAGGAGATCGCGCCGGAGCGGATCGGTCTCATCTATCGCCTCCAGCGGCACGATCGCAAACCACGCAGCGAGCCAACGATAGAGAGCCGCGTTCAGGCCGCGATCCGGAAACAAAGCGATGCGCTCGGGCAGGAAGACGGTCGCCGCGTCGCGCCCGGGATGGGCAAGGGATTCATCACCGAGGCCAATCCTCTGCCTCCAGGCGAGCCGGTGTCCGGATTTGCGCGCGCCCGCGCCGGCGAGCGCAACGCCCGCCTCGCCGCCGAGCGCGCGGAACATGACGGCGATCTGTCCCTGCATCTCCGAGAGTGCGACGGCGTGTTCGGCATGAACCGGATAGGACGCAGTCGCGCCGACCAGGCGATGCCACGCACGGCCGACGGTCTCCTCCAGCTCGAGAAAATCCAGCATCGGCGCTCACCTATCCAATCACGGCCCGTGTGACCTCCACCAGCGCGGCCTTGACGTCGCTATCGTCAGTCAGCGGCTCGATCATGCCGGCGAGGACGGCCTCGGTGACGGAAACACCGGCCGCGACGAGGGTGGCGCAGTAGACGATGAGGCGCGTCGAGACGCCCTCCTCCAGGTCATGTCCCTTCAGCGCGCGTAGGCGTTGGGCAAGCTGAACCAGCGGGCGCACGCGATCCGGTGGAAGCCCGCTTTCCGCCGACACGACGGCGATCTCCTGCTCCGGCGGCAGAAAGTCGAACTCGATGGCAACGAAGCGTTGCCGCGTCGAAGGCTTCAATGCCTTCAACAGGCTCTGGTAGCCGGGATTGTAGGACACGACCAGCATGAAGCCCGGCGGCGCGACGAGCTCCTCGCCGGTCCGTTCGAGCGGCAGGAGCCGGCGGTCGTCGGTCAATGGATGCAGCACCACCGTCACGTCCTTGCGGGCTTCCACCACCTCGTCGAGATAGCAGATGCCGCCTTCGCGTACCGCCCGCGTCAGGGGACCGTCCGTCCAGACCGTGTCGCCGCCCTTGAGCAAATAGCGGCCGGTGAGATCGGCCGCGGTGAGGTCGTCGTGGCAGGCGACGGTATGCAAGGGGATGCCGAGGCGTGCGGCCATGTGAGCCACGAAGCGGGTCTTGCCGCAGCCCGTTGGGCCTTTCAGCAGCACCGGCAGGCGGTGACGCCACGCGTGCTCGAACAGCGCGCACTCGTTTCCACTCGGCACATAAGCCGGAATCTCCGAAACGGAGCCTGCTACAGCCTGAAGGACGGATTTCATGATGGTTCTCCGGGACATCCAGGGGAATGGCGGCCGCGAGGTGCGCGGCCGCCGCGTTGCTCTACTCGGCCGGCTGCAGGGCTCCGCCGGCCAGGGAGTGCTTCTCACGTCCGGGCACCAGCACCGCCCAGACGAACATCAGCGCGGAGATCGCGACGAACACACCGGAGCCGAGACGGACCCAGTAGAACATTGCGAGCTGGTCCTGCACTTCCATGTAGCTCTGGCCGAGCACGCGCTGCAGATGGACCTGGATGATGCCGGCGAAGGTGAGCGCGAAGGTCATCGTCAGCATCGCCGTGCACATGATCCAGAAGCTTGCCATGCTGAGCCACTGGTTGTATGGCGCGCGTCCGCGTATCTCCGGGATCGCGTAAGCCATCACCGCGAGGTTCAGCATCACATAGGCACCGAAGAACGCGAGGTGCCCGTGCGCAGCGGTCACTTGGGTGCCGTGCGTGTAATAGTTGACCGAGGACAGGGTGTGCAGGAAGCCCCACACGCCGGCGCCGAGGAACGCCATCACGGAGCAACCGACTGACCACAACAGCGCCGCACGGTTCGGATGCTTGCGTCCGGCCTTCCAGGTCATCTGCACGGTGAAGATCACCATGGTGAAGAAGGGCGCGACCTCCAGCGTCGAGAACAGCGAGCCGATCCACTGCCAGTATCCCGGCGCGCCGATCCAGTAGAAGTGGTGGCCGGTGCCGAGGATGCCCGAGAACAGCGCCAGACCGATGATGACGTAGAGCCACTTCTCGACCACCTCGCGGTCGATGCCGTTGAGCTTGATCATCAGGAAGGCGAGCACGGAGGCCATGATCAGCTCCCAGACGCCCTCGACCCACAGATGCACGATGTACCACCAGTACATCTTGTCGACTGCAAGGTTCGCCGGATTGTAGAACGCGAACAGGAAGAAGATCGCGACTCCCCACAGGCCGAACAGCAGGATGTTCGTCACCGTGGTCTTGCGCCCCTTCAGCGCCGTCATCGTCACGTTGAACAGGAACATCAGGCAGACGACGACGATGCCGACCTTGATGATGAAGGGCTGCTCGAGGAATTCACGCCCCTCATGGTAGTGGAAGAGATAGCCGACAACCGCGGCGCCCGCGGCGCCGAAGAACATCCAGAACTGGATCTTCGCGAGCAGCGGACTGAAGAGCTCGGTCTCGGTCTCCTCCGGCAACAGGTAGTAGGTCGCGCCCATGAAGCCGATCAGCGACCACACGATCAGGGCGTTGGTGTGTATCATCCTGACGATGTTGAAGGGCAGGATGACCGAAAGCGTGTTCGGCAGGACGTAGATCGTGCCGGCGAGCAGGCCGAAGACGACCTGCGCGAGGAAAAGCGTCAGCGCGCCGTAGAAATACAGCATCGCGACTTTCTGGGTCTGGTATTTCATCGAAAAGCTCACTTGTTGAAGGGCTGTCGGGACGCGGTGCTCATCCGGCCTTGTTGGGCGGCCAGTCATGGCGCTTGATGGTGCCGGTCCATTGCAGGAAGTCGGCGAGATCGTTGAGTTCCTGGTCGGTCAGGTTGAATTGCGGCATCTGCCGCCGGCCCGACGCGCCGGACGGCTGCGCCTGCATCCACGACTTCAGGATGTCCCTTGCAGCGGCCGGGTCTTCCTTGCCGCCCCAGCGATCCCAGACATTGCCGACTTCCGGCGCGAAATAGGCGCCCTCGCCCAGCAGCGTGTGGCAGTTGATGCAGGAGTTCTTTTCCCAGACATGTTTGCCGCGCGCGACCGAATCCGTCAGCGTCGAGGCGTTCGTCGAGGTGTTCACCATGTAGTAGTGGCTGTGGGCCGTCAGGCCGAGGAAGATCGCAAAGAAGAAGGCGGATCCCCCGTAGAAGACGTTCCGGGCAGCCGTTTTCGTGAGGCGTTCAGCCATCACCTATCCTTTCCCGTTCTTGTTGATAGTGCGAGCGCCGCGCCAATCTACGTGGCAGCCCCATCGGTTCTTTGTGCTGGAGCAACCAGCGTCGCATTCGCCGCCTCAGATCAGCAGTCTGGCGACGGAGGCAGCCAAGGCGAACGATGCCACGCCGAGCACCCAGGCGCTGACCAGTCCGCGCCAGATCGCCGGCACCGCGCGAAGTCCGAGGAAGTCGAGCAGGATCCATCGCCCTTTCAGGGCCGCGAGGGCGAGCACGACGACGTTGCCCAACCAGGCAACCGGCACGCTTCGGGAAGCGATGAGCGTCGCGATCGCGAGGCCGATCAGGAGAATCAGGGTCGTTTCGAGCGGATGACGGGCCATCATTTCAGCGCACCAGATAGATGATCGGAAACATCAGGATCCAGACCAGGTCGACCATGTGCCAGAACGACGTTCCGGTCTCGACCGCGTCGGGTTCCGCACCGCGCTGGACCACTGCCAGGATCACCATGCCGAGCACGATGTGCAGCAGGTGGAAGCCGGTCAGCAGGAAGTACAGCGTGAAGAACGTGCTGGTCTCCAGTCCCACACCGGTCGCGATCTCGCTATCGTATTCGAGAAGCTTGATCGCAACGAACGCGCCTCCAAGCGCGATCGCGAGCAGCAGCCAGCGACGGCAGGCCGCCGCTGCACGCGCGCGAGCAGCCGCCGCGCCACGTGCAGCGGCCCACCCACTGGTCACCAACACCAAGGTGTTGAGGGCCGCAAGGCCGGGATCCAGGACGGCCTGGCCGGAGGCAAAGATAACGGGGTTGACGGCGCGGGCGACCGCGAACGCGCCCAGCAGCAGACCAAAGACGGCGAATTCGCTGAAGATCAGGACCCAGATCATGGGGTCGCCGGGGAGTTCAGCCAGCAGGCCGCTTTCCTGCACTTCGCAATCTTGAGCCGACATGGATCCTCCGGGCGGGGTCGTCGCTGGGATCGCTATCGGGGATGACAGCGGCGATCTTTGTTGCGGGACAAAGACGGGTGCAGCCCGCCGCGTAGGGTCCGGGTCAGCACGGTCGCGCGAAGGCGGCCGGCGTCAGAGCATGATCCGGAAAAGTGGAAACCGGTTTTCCCTCGCGACAAACGCGAAGCGTTTGCGTGGAGATCATGCTCAAACAAAGAGATCTACGAATCGGAGTTGGAACCATGAGCGACGCGCAGGTCGGCCTCCTCACCGCGACGCCTCTGATCATGATCTTCGCCGGCGCGATGCGAGCGATGGGTGTCCTGTCGACCACCGCGACGATCGCGGCGATTGCGCTGTCGGGCGCTATCGCCGCCGTGCTCTTCTTCACGCAATAGGCCGGTCCCGGCCAGGGTCATCCAATCGGCGGCCGCAGGGTATGCCAGTCCGTCGTCGACTGGAACGCGTGAGCTGCGCGAGCAAGCACACCCTCAGATAGATGCGGGCCGACCAGTTGCATGCTCAACGGCATCCGATCTGACGCAACCCCCATGGGGAGCGTAATGGTCGGACTTCCGCTGAAGTCGAACACCGCGGTGAATCGCAGGATGCTCAACAACACATTCGGATCAGCGCCATATTCACTCATCTTCGCAAGCGTCGGAATCGGCACCGGCATCGTCGGAATGAGCAAAAGGTCGATATCCCCAAACAATGCTGCGAGGCTGCCGCAGAACTTGAGGCGCTCATGATGAATGGCGGCGATTTCGATACCGCTGACCGACCTGCCCTGCTCGATCAACTGCGCAAGGTCCGGACCGTATTCCGACTTGCGCGACGGATAGGTCTTGAGGTGCGCTTCGGCCGTCTCGACCGAGCACATCGGAATCCACAGGCTCACGAGCTTCTCGTAGGAGGGAAATCGAACCTCACGGATTTCGGCACCGAGATCCACCAGCGTGCGCTCGGCCTCCAGCAAGGCTGCTACGACCTGCGGGTCGATTCCTTCCTGCGTGTATTTGCGATCCACCCCAATCCTGAGGCCGCGTACGCCATCGCCAATCCGAGCCAGATAATTCGGAACGGGAGCCTGCAAAGCCGTCGGATCGTTGGCATCCGCGCCTGCGATGACGCCCAGCATCGCTGCGGCGTCCGCAGCACTTCGGCACATCGGCCCGATATGATCGAGCGAGTCCGCCAGTGGGAAAATGCCATAGCGGCTCACCCGGCCCCATGTCGGCTTGATTCCGGTCAGCCCGCAGGTCGCCGATGGAAACCTGATCGAACCGCCCGTGTCGCTTCCGATCGATCCGTAGCAGAGACCGGCGGAGGTGGCGACGCCCGATCCAGTCGACGAAGAGCCGACCCAATAATCCGCATTCCAGGGATTGAGCGGGGCCTGATCATCCGGATGATGGCTGGTATAGGCGCCTTCCGTCATCTTGAGCTTTCCGAGCGTGACCGCGCCGGCGCGCTCGAGCCGATCAACGATGGTCGCATTGAACGACGGCACGAAGTTCGCATGAATCTTCGTGCCGCCCGCCGTCGGTGCGAATGTCGTGTAGCACAGATCCTTCAGTCCGATCGGAACGCCATGAAGCGGGCCGCGCCAAATGCCCTTGGCGATCTCGCTGTCATGCTTCCTTGCCTGCGCCATGGCCCGTTCCGCGAGGACGACGGCATATCCGTGCAAGCCTCCATCGAGCTTGTCGATACGGTTCAACGTTGCTTCGGTGACCTCTGAAGGCAACAGCTCCTTGCGGCGAAACAATTCGGACAGTTCAGTTATGGACTTGTAGTGCAGTTGATCCGCAGACATATCGAGTTCCTGTTGTCATCGGGGCTGCGCCTTAGAGCGTTTTCGAGCGAAGTGGATACCGGTTCGCGTGAAGAAAACGCGTCAAAACAAGAATCTAGAGCTTCGGTTCTGATTCAATCAGAACCGAAAATGCTCTAGAACTGGACGCCTCGCGTCAAGGCACCGTCCACGACAAGGTTCGTTCCCGTGATGAAGCTGGCGGCCCGGCTCGCAAGAAACACGACGGCATTCGCCATCTCCTGCGGCGTGCCCATCCGTCCTGTCGGATTGAGCGCCAGCGCGGTCTTGTACAGTTCGGGATTGCTGTCCTTGATCATGTTCCAGACACCGCCCTCGAAATAGGTGTTGCCCGGAGACACGGAGTTGGCCCGTATGCCCTTGGCGGCGAGCTGGTAGGCCAGGCCCTGCGTATAGTGGATGATCGCCGCCTTGAAGGTGCCGTAGGGGCCGCTCGCAAAGTCGACCTCGCGTCCCGACACGCTGGCGATCGTCACGATCGCAGGAGCGCCGCTCTTTTCCAGATATGGCATCGCGGCGTTCACCAGGCGGACCGTTCCCATCATGTCGGTGGAGAATTCCTTCTCCCAGCTTTCCTCGTCCTGCCCTATCGAGAGGGCGCTGACATTGGCGACGACGACATCGACGCCGCCGAGCTTCGATGCCATGTCGCTCACCCAGGCCTTGAGCGCCGCACCATTGGATACATCGACCGAACCGCCAAACGCCGCGACGCCCTTTGCCTTGAGGGCGGCGACGGTGCTGTCCACGTCCGCCTGATTGCGCGCGCAAATTCCGACATTGGCGCCTTCAGCGGCGAAGGTCTCGGCGATCGCCCTGCCGATGCCCTTGGTGCTGCCCGTGATGAGAACGTTGGCTCCTTTGAGTCCTAAGTCCATGTTCGTCTCCCTCCCTGGTCATTTTTGACTTCAAATGGCACGCTGATGAACAAGACGCGTTCTCAAAAACGGCGGATCAGCCTCACAACAACAGTTGCGCGCGGACATTGTCGGCGTTGACGTCCCCGCCGATCAATGATCGCGTGATCTTGCCTTTTTCCATGATGTAGCAGCGCTCGGCGATCTCCAGGATCGTGTCGAGGTTCTGCTCGACGAAAACGATCGTCGTGCCCAGCTCAGCCCGGAACGATTTCAGCGCATCGCAAATGTGCCGCACGATCGACGGCTGAATGCCCTCGGACGGCTCATCTAGGATCATCAAGGTCGGGTTTCCGATCAGAGCCCGGCCGATCGCGAGTTGCTGTTGCTCGCCTCCCGACATGGTGCCGGCAACCTGCCGCCGTCGTTCCTTCAATCGCGGAAAATACTCGTAGACGAGCTCCGGCAGCTTCTTGCCCTCCGGTCCGCCAATCAGCTCGCCGACCTGCAGGTTTTCCTCGACGCTCATCTGTGGAAACACATCCCGTCCCTGCGGGATGTAGCCGAAGCCGGCGCGCGCCCGGGCGTCCGCCTGCAACTGGGTTACATCCTGGTCCAAGAAAGTGATCGTGCCGCGCCACGTCTCCAGAAGCCCGATCAGGCATCGCATCAGCGTCGACTTGCCGACGCCGTTCCGGCCGATCACGCCGACGATCTCGCCGCGGGATACCGACATGCTCACGCCCTGCAGGATCGGCGTGGCGCCGTAGCCCGCCCAGAGTTCCGATACCTCCAGAATCCGATCAGTGGGCATGCGTCTTCCCAAGGTAGATTTCGGCGACCTTCTCGTCCTGAATGATGGTCTCCAGATTGCCTCGCGCAAAGATCTTGCCAAGATGCAGCACAGTCACGCGTTGCGCAATCTGGCGCACAAACGCCATATCGTGCTCGACGACGAGCACCGTCATGCCCTCGGCATTGAACGACTTGATGAGTTCGCCGGTCTTGAACGTCTCCTCCGGCGACATGCCGGCCGTCGGCTCGTCCAGCAGCAATAGCTGCGGCTGCAGCGCCAGCGCCATGCCGATCTCGAGCCATTGCTGCTGGCCATGCGAAAGTGCTCCGGCCAATTTGCTGCTCTCCGACGCCAGATCGAGCAGCGTAAGCAGCCGCTCCTCCTCGACGTCGCGCTCCGCGCCCGAGAAACGCCCCTGCAGGGCGATCTGGATATTCTGCCGGACCGGCAGCTCCTTGAACACGCTCGGCGCCTGCATCTTGATGCTCATGCCCCGCTGCACACGCGCAAAGGGCCGCTCTTCGGTGATATCGATGGAGTCGAAGAATATATTGCCTTTGGTCGGCGGATAGAGGCCGACGATCAGCTTGAACAGCGTGCTCTTGCCGGCCCCGTTGGGGCCGATCAGGCAATGAACCTCCCCGACATTGACAGTCAGATCGACGTCGGAGACGGCCGTCAATCCGCCAAAGCGTTTGGTCACGCCCTTCACATCGACAAGCGCCATGTCAGGCCTCGTCCGATTGCAGGCGGCCGGCGTCCGCCAGAGTGGAATTCGCGTCACGCCGCCGGCGCCCCGTCCATCGATCAGCAACAAACTTGCCAACACCGAGCACAAAACCCTGCGGCGCCAACATCACGGTGGCGAGCAGCAGCGTACCCATCAGCACGAGCGCGGCCTGCTGGCTATAGACGGTGATGGTCTGGAACCCGAACAGCAGCAGGAACGAGCCAACCAGCGTCGCTGTCAGATCGCTTCGCCCGGAGAAAGCCACCCATACGATCGGCATCGCGGCGGCCGGCAGCCCGATGCTCGACGGGGTGATGAATTGCCCCCACGACGTATACAGCGCGCCGCTGAGGCCCGCGAGCCCGCTTCCGATGATGAACGTGAGCAATTGATACTTGCGGACGTCGTAGCCGAGCATCTCGGCGCGCTGCGGGTTCTCGCGCGTCGCAACGATCACGTTGCCGATGCGCGAGTTCACCAGCATGCGCAGCGCGATGTAGACGATCACGATGAGCGCGACCATGACATAGTAGAGGGCGGACCCCTCGATGTAGAAATCGCCGACGGTGAGCGGATCCATGCCCTTCATGCCGTTGAAGCCGTTCAGTCGCGCAGTGCCGATGTGCCATTCCGGTCCGGCCGTCTGTCCGAGGAAGAACGCCAGCACCAGCGTCGCCGACAGCGTCACGATACCGAAGAAGATGCCGTTGATGCCGCCCCAGATCATGAAGTAACCGAGGATCCCCGCCGCGATCATCGCGATGATGACCGACAGTACGAGCGCCGCGATCGTCGTCGAACCTCCACCCATGTTGATGGCCAGCACGCCATAAGCATAACCGGAGATGCCGAAGAAGAACGTCTGGCCGAACGACAGCATGCCGCCATAGCCCCACATCAGGCAGAGGCCGAGCGCCATGAAAACCCAGATCAGGAAATAGGAGAAGTTGCCGACATCGTAGGAGTCCGCAAAGACCGGATAGATCAACGCGGCTGCCAGCACGGCGAGAAAGCAGGACCAGAACGTCCGTCCACGTCCCAAGGTCTGCGGACCATCAAGCAGTTTGAACATCACACCCCCGCTTAGCGCCCGCGACGGACCAACACGCTGGAAAGGCCTTCGGGCAAGACACGGATGATCAGGATCACTGCAAACAACATGCCGATCTGGCCGATGATCTGCCCATAGCTTGCATTCAAGGCCATTCGAATCATCGCCAGGAACACGGCGGCCGGCGCGGTTCCGAGCAGGACATTTGCGCCTCCGACCACGACGGTAACGAAACTCTCCACCACGAACGTCGCACCCATCGTCGGAATCAGCGTCATCGTCGGTGCATAAAGCGCGCCGCAAAGGCCCGCGAGCCCGGCGCCGATGCCGAAACTGATTGCGTAGATCCGTCCCGTGCGCGCACCCAACGCCTTTGCCATTGCGGCATTCTGCATGGTCGCACGCGCCATCACGCCGAAGCGCGTCTTCATGAAGATCACGTAGAGACCGATCAGCACGGCGACCGCGCAGGCGAACAGCACCAGGCGATAGGTCGAGAATGTGTAGCCGCCGATCGCAAAGCTGCCCTCCGGCGTGCCAATCCCCGTTATCGATGATCCCACGATCAGGAGCATCGATTGCGTCACGATCAGGCTGAGCCCCCAGGTGGCGAGCAAGGAGTCGAGCGGCCTCTTATACAGCCGACGAACAATGAGGTATTCGACGGCAACACCGATCAATCCAGCCGTCACCGCGGCAAGCACCTGAGCTAGGGCAAGCGGTACACCGAGCTTCACAAGCCCGACCGTCACGTAGGCGCCGCACATGATGAACTCGCCATGCGCCATGTTGATTACGCCCATCATGCCGAACACGATGGCGAGGCCTGCGGCCGAGAGGATCAGAAACGCAAAGACGTCGGCGAATTGGTAGAATACCGAGAAAAGTTCAGCCGACATCATCGGTCTCCTGCTCCTTCATCATGGACGCCGCAGCGATGCGGCGCCCGCGCAGTCCGAAGTCATGATCCGATGAGTGGCGTCACGACTTGTTGGGCAAATGGCTCGGCGTGTACTGGTCCTTGTCATTCTTCTTGGTGAGATCGCAGCCGATGTCGCCAAGCCAATACGGCTTGATCGTTCCGTAGTCCTTCTCGACCGTCACTTCGTGTTGAGGACCGACGGAGATCGGGCGCATGCGGTGAGACGTGTGCTGGCTCTTCGGGTCGATGCAGACCTTGCCTTCGGGCGCATCGATGCAGGCATCGCCGGTCGCGATCACCTTGCGCATGTCCTCGAGCTTGGTCGATTTCGCCTTCTCGACCAACGTCTTGTACATGTAGAGCGCGTTATAGGCATTGTAGCCCATGTCGTTGATGTAGAGCTCGTCGGGGAACTTCGCATGCCAGCGCTTCTTGAAGTCGTTGGCTTCGGGCGTATCGATCTCCTCGAACCAGTTCGCGGTCGCATGCATGTTGTTGAGCGCCGGCGGCTTGAACCGCTTATGCTCGAAACCGAGCATGACCTTGATCGACGAGCCCATCGGCAGGTTGAGCTTCGCCGCGGCGGCCTGCTCGAAGAACGAGTCCTGGGCGGCGCCGACATTGATCGTCAGAAGCCAATCCGGTTTCGCTTTCTGGATGTTCTGGATCGTCTGCGCGAACTGGGAAACGCCGAGCGGGATGAATTCCTCTCCGACGACCTCTCCGCCCAGATCCTTCATGATCTTCCGGTTCCACTCCGCCGAAATCTGTCCGAAATTGTAGTCGGCGGCGATGACGTAGACCTTCTTGCCGAACTTCTCGACCATCCAGGGGATCAGCGTCGAGAACTGCTGCTCGGGTACCGCCCCCATGCTGATCATGCTGGCGTCGCACACGCCGCCTTCGTACTGGTTGGTGTAGAAGTACGGCGTGGTCGTGCGATCGATGATCGGCCGGACGGCCTCGCGCGAAGCGGACGTGATGCCTCCGATCAGCACGTCGACCTTGTCGCGGCTGAGCAGCCGTCGCGCAAACTCCTGATAGCGGGCATTATCGCCCTGCGGGTCGAGATGGATGAGCTCGATCTGCCGCCCGAGGATGCCGCCACTCTTGTTGATCTCCTCGACCGCAAGCTGCGAGCCGTGCAGTTTCGGCATGCCCATGAACGCAAGATCGCCGGAGACGTCTTCGAGGAGACCGACCTTCAACGGCGGTTCGGCCGCCCGCGCGGCGCCGAGGGCCGCCGTCCCCAGCGCGACGCCAAAAAAGGCAGCTCTGAACAGATGTGCTGATTGCATTGAAATGTCCCCTTGTTGAAAAGCTGCTGAATTCACGCCTTGAGATAAGTTTTCAGGATCGATGCACCCATCGTGTATTTCGGGTCGACCATGTTGCCGAGCCGCATGCGCCCGGCCTGGCTGAGCAGCATGTACGCGTCGATCTCGTCGAAGCCGTAGTCCGCACTCATCCATCGCGTGAGTTCGCGATAGGCGATGCGGGCCGCATCCTCGAGCGGGCGTGCGCTGCCGATGGTCATGATGAAGTCGCGCGTCTCCAGACGCGGCCAGGCAAAGCTCCAGTTCTTGATCAGATCGATCTGTAGCGTGACCGTCGCACGCTGCTCGAGCGCGACACCGGAGAGTTCGCCATCGCCCTGTGTTGCGTGGCAGTCGCCGACGTAAAGAAGCCCGCCCTCGGCATGCACAGGCAAATAGAGGATGGCGCCGGGTGCGACATCGGGCAGGTCCATGTTGCCGCCGTGATAGTCCGGCTGCAGCGAGGAGATCGCCTCGATCTCGGGCGACACACCAATCGTGCCGATGAACGGCTCATAGGGCAGCGTGATCTTGTCGTTCCAGCGAACGCCGTTCCTGTCGACATGCAGCTTGCGGACGCGCTCAGGCAGCGGCGGATTGAGCATCGCGGTGGAGCTCGTCCCAACAAGCCCGCCGAATTCGGGGATGATGCAGGTCGTTCCGGCCGGCTGCTCGCCGCGCGTCTCGACGTCGTGGATATAGACGGCGAGACAATCGCCCTTCTTCGCGCCCTTGACTGCTATCGGTCCGCATTGCGGGTTGAGGTACGGAAAGTTCAGTTTCGCCGTCGGACTGTCGCTCTCACTGGTGAGCACGCCGCCGAAGGCGTCCTCGGTCTCGACGACAACGACTTCTCCCGGATCGATCGACAGTGTTGGCTTCGCATAAGGTCCGTAGACGTAGTGGAAGCCCCCCTGCTGCTCGATCGTCAGGCTGCGCCTCGCGCCGGCCGCCCCCTTGGCAACGGCGCGCTTCGACATGATGGAACCCTGCAACCAATCTTCTGCTTTCATGCGAACGGCTCCTTGCATCAGAGGGCGGGATGGCGCTTGTGCCAGTCAGTGACGCGCTGAAACGCGTCACCCGCATGGACGAGACCCGCTTCGTCGAAGTGGCGGCCGACGAACTGGAAGGCGACCGGACCGCCGTTCGGGGCGAAGCCGCCCGGAAGGGTAATGGTCGGGCTTCCGGTCATGTCGAACGGACAGGTGAAGCGCAACAATCCGGCAATCAGGGAAGCGTCTTCGCCGAGCGTCGCCATCTTGGCTAGCGTGGGTGCGGCAAAGGCTTGGGCCGGCACAGCGATAAGATCGACCGTTTCGAAGAGCCGTCGCACCGCACCGCGAAACGCTTCGCGCCGCAGCACGATCTTCTGATAATCGGTGCCGGACTGCTGCAGGCCAAGATCGAGCAGTCCAGCGAGGGATGGGCCATATTCGTCCTTGCGCGAGGGATAGGTCCCCTCATGCGCGACCGCCGCCTCGATGCCGCAAAGCGGAAACCAGTCGTCCACAATGGCCTTGGCATCCGGAAAGGTGATCTCGCTGATCTCTGCGCCGAGGTCCGCCGCGACGCGCAAACCTTCACTGAGGACCTTGCTTACGGCCTCATCGGTGCCTTCGCTGGTCCAGCGTCGATCGACACCAATCACAACGCCCCGCAGACTACCGGACAGTCCTGCAAGATAATCCGGCACAGCCAGCGGCACAGCGGTGGTGTCCTTGGCGTCCTCGCCCGCGATCGCACCGAGCATGGCGCCGCAATCGACCGCGCTGCGCGTCATCGGCCCGATATGATCCAGCGTCGCCGCGAGTTCGAATGCGCCATAGCGACTGACCCGCCCCCAGGTCGGCTTCAGCCCCGTGATGCCGTTGGCTGCGGAAGGAAAGCGGATCGATCCGCCGGTATCGGTGCCGAGTGAGCCGAAGCAGAGGCCGGCCGCGGTGGCGGAACCCGAACCGCTCGACGACGCGCCCGACCACAAATCCGCATTCCACGGATTTTTCGGCGGGTCGATCTTCGGATGATGATCGGCGTAAGCACCTTCGGTCTGCTGCAGCTTGCCGAGGATGATCGCGCCCGCGTCCTTCAGCCGTGCGACGACCGTGGCATCCTCATTCGGACGGAAGTCGCTGTGGATGGTCATGCCGTGCGCGGCCGGCGCACCCTTGACCCAGCAAAGGTCCTTGATCGCAACCGGCACGCCGTGCAACGGCCCCTTCAGCTTTCCAGACGCGATTTCCTTTTCCGCAACGGCCGCTTCCGCAAGCGCGGAATCAGCCATGACATAGGCGTAACTCTTGAGCTTCGAATCGAGCCGCTCAATCCGTTCAAGCATCGCCTTCGTCACTTCGACGGGCGACAGCTTCTTCGCCTGTATCTGCTGCCCAACCTCAACCAGCCCGAGATAACCAATATCTGTCGTCGGCATCGCCTTTCGCTCCTCGCTCGTCGCTTCCCAGGCGCATCAGGCCGATCGTCGCGTACGCGCCATCAGCCTGGCGACACGCATGTTTCGCCAGTTTCTTGTGTGGCAAAAGAAAAAAGCCACCCGCCCCTCCGGAATGAGGTGACGAATGGCTCAAATGCCGCTGCTATGGTCTATCGCATGGGCTCAAGATCGAACGGAGCAGTCGCTGCAGGGATCAGGACGTCATCGGCCTGACCGAAGCAGATTAAGGTTCGACAGTAAGCCCGGTAGTCAAAAAGTCTAGGTTCGTGCCTAGCGCATTGTCAACGAGGGAGGTTGCACAAATTTCGCAAGCGTCATGCGCAGTAAATCGGCAAGACCTCTTGCACCGGTATCGGCGATGATGATTTCCTCAAGGCTCCGCCCCTTCGAAAGCCATCAATGACAAAGCCGTCGGTTCCAGTTGGCATCATATGTTCGCAGTCCGGGCCCTATCAGGCCATGGGGCGCGAGATATTGAAGAGCGCCCTGATGGCGGTCGACGAGATCAACGATCACCCTGACTTTGATTTCTCGCTCACTGCGCATGTCCGCGATCCCCGCGGAGTCATTTCGGAATACCACACGGTTTGCGACGATCTCATTCGCAACGCCGGAGTCGAGCATATCATCGGCTGCTACACATCCGCCTCGCGCAAGCAAGTGCTGCCGATCGTCGAGCGCACCGATCGCCTGCTCTGGTATCCCGCGCGTTACGAAGGGTTCGAATGTTCAGACAATGTCATCTACGTCGGCGCATCGCCCAATCATAATGTCCTGCCGCTCGTGCGGTACGTGCTCGACAATTTGTCAAGGCACATCTTCTGCGTCGGATCCAACTATGTCTGGACGTGGGAGACCAATCGCGTCACCCGCGAGCTGGTGACGGCGGCGCAGGGAAGCATCCTTGCCGAACGGCTGCTCGAGCTGGGCGAAAGCGCAGTCGGGCACATCGTCGACGAAATCGTCCGCCGCAAGCCGCCCGTCGTCTTCAATACGCTCGTCGGCAGTTCGAGCTACGATTTCATCCGCGCCTTTCATGCCGCCACCACGGCTGCAGGTCTCGACATTCCGATGCTGAGTTGCAGCCTCTGCGAACCGGAGCTCAAGATCGTCGGACCCGCATCCGCCGGATGCATCACATCGTCAGCCTATTTCGAGAGCATCCGCCTGCCCGAGAACCTTGCTTTCGTGCAGCGCTGGAAGGCGCGTCATGGCGAGGCGAGCAGCCCATCCGTCGATGGACAATCCGCCTATGTCGCGGTGTATCTGCTGGCGCGTGCGCTGCATCGGGCCGGGACGTCCAACATTGGTGAAGTGCGGCGCGCGGCCGCCGGGTATCGCTACAATTCGCCGCAGGGACCGGTCTGGATCGATGGTGCCAATAACCATTGCGTCCTTACGCCACGCCTGGCCGTATCGAATGCGCAGGGACAGTTCGACATCTTCTGGGAGTCCGACGCGCCGGTTAAGCCGGATCCCTACCTGACACAGCTCGACGTCGCCGTCGGCCCCGTGCGTGAGAAGTCAAGGGACGGATCGTCGCCGAGTGCACTCCACTTGCGGGTCGTGAAATGAGCAAACCATCTTCATTTTCCCTCCGCGGCCGCAAGGCCCTCGTCGCCATCAAGGACGAGCGTGACCTGTCGATCGTCAGGCGCCAGTTCGAACGTCTGGGAATCGACGTCCTCACATGGGAGCAAGGAAGCGCTCTCGGGTGCCATCCGGATGTCACGCTGATCGACGATGAATTCCTGCCGCTCACCTCGCCGGCGCAGCGGGCCTTGCTTGGACGATGTCCCGTCATCGCCCTTTTGGGCACGGAGACCCCAAGCCGGCTGAAGCTGGTGCTGGAACTCGATCCGGCGTCGTTTCTGGTCAAGCCGCTGCGCTCCGCGGGCATCTATGCGGCGCTGGTGATGGCCTTCGAGCGGGCCGAGCGCACCAGCGAGCTAAAGCAGCAACTCCTCAAGCTGGAAGAACGTCTTCGCTCGCGCCGTGTCGTATTGGCTGCCGTCCTGCAAGTGATGCATACGCACTCTGTTGCCGAACCTGCCGCTTTTGCACTGATCCGGCGAGCTGCCATGGAGCAGCGCAAAACAATCGAGCAGATGTCGGCTGAGATCGCCGCGAACGGAAGCCTGCCCCGCGCGACCGGATAGATTTTAAACCTATTCGTTCGACTTGGTGGAAATTTCCGTGCCGGCGACCAGCGTTACCTCGCCGTCAATGATGGGTTTGGCTACGCCGAAGAAGCGGAGGACGGCTTCGGAGTTGTTATGCCGATCCATCGCCGCGCGATCGACGTAGCGTTCGTAGGTCGTGAACACGCACGGATCCGTCGTGTCCTGCGATATGTGATAGCCGACAGTCGTCGTTTCGTTCGCTCGAACGCTCGCTGCGACTTCGAGCAGCGCCTGACGCATGGCGGCCTCATGGCCCTTCTTGGCCCGGATGATCGCGGTGATGGTCAACATCTCGCCCTCCTTGATTCGCCTAACCATTCAAGCCGTCGCGCCGCTCCTGCGCGTAACGCACCAGCGCGGCGAAGCGGTAGATGCCGTGGACGAACTTGCCATAGGGCATGGTGATGAACAGCGCGAACACGGCGCCGAGGTGCAGCGCGAGCAGCGGTCCCATGGCCGGCGTCGCACGCAACACCAGCAGCGCCATTCCGGTGACGCCCGTCAGGAACAGCATGGCGATGAAGCCGACATCCATGCCATAGCTGGTATCATCGAGCAGCGCGGGATCGCGCTGGGCTTTCGCGAGCAACAACCCGATCGGCCCGACGATCAGACCGATGCCGCCGAGCGAGCCGAGCACGACCGGCAGGTCCCACCACGCATAGGGCGCCTCACGTCCCAGGAGGTAGTGATAGAGCGTGGCAACCGACGTCGCCGCGAAGCAGAGCAGAAAGCCGTAGAAGGTGAGATGGTGATAGAGCTTGCGCCGGTCGGTCGGCCGATCATCCTCATTGTAGCAGCCGACCCCGCCGCCATGGAGATAGCGCAGCTCGCCGGCATCGCGGATCGCCTGAAAGATCGAGCCGCCATCGGCGCGGCCACCGATCGGCTCGCCAATGTCGCGCCAGAACGCGCGCACGCTCATGATGAGGGCCAGGATGGCATAGAGGAAGGCCGCGCTGAACAGTGCCGCCATCGCATTGTGCGGCATCAGTCTGTAGAAGGCGCCGGGGCCGGTGTGGACGCCGAAGAGCAGCGTGGAATCGTTGAACGCGGCAAAGCCGAGAATGAAAGCGGCCATGCTGAACGCGGCAATCAGGCTGATGACGAGCCCGTTGCGTGCGAACATACCGGACAGCGCGCGCGGCCAGGCGTAGGCGGCATAGGATTCGGCGCGCGCCACCGCCAGCGTCTTCGGCACATTGACGTTGAATTCGTGCGGCGGCGAGAACTGGCAGTCGACGTAGCAGGCGCCGCAGGCATGGCAGAGATTGGCGAGATAGTTGAGGTCGCCGTCGGAGAACGAGCGGCGCATCTCCATCGCGGGGAATACCGCGCACAATCCCTCGCAATAGCGACACGAATTGCAGACCGTCATCAGACGATCGGCTTCCTGCAATGTCCTAGTTCCGTGCATTCTTTGCCGCTTCCCGTCCTGCGATCCGGCCGAACACGCTGCCGATGGTCATGCCGATGCCGGCGGCATAGCCGCGTCCCAGCACATTGCCGGCCATGATCTCGCCGGCGGCGAACATGTTGGCGGAAGGTTTTCCATCCTTCATCAGCATCCGCGCCTGCCTGTTCACGCGCGTGCCGAGATAGGTGAAGGTGATGCCGGGCCGCACCGGATAGGCGAGATAGGGCGGCGTCTCGATCCGGCGCGCCCAATGCGTCTTCGGCGGCACGATGCCCTCGGTGCGGCAATCATCGAGGATGGTGTGATCGAAAGTGCCGGGCCGCACCGCGGCATTGAACTCGGTGATGGTCTTTTCCAGCGCCGTTGGATCAAGCTCGAGCTTGCCGGCAAGCTCAGCGATCGTGGCGCCGGCGATCGGCGGGAACAGCGTCGGCATGAAGCTGGTCACGACGGTTGAATCGAAAATGATATGGGCGATCTGGTCGGGCTGCGCGGCGACCAGCCGGCCCCAGATCGCATAGCGCTTCGGCCAGATGTCCTCGCCCTCGTCGTAGAAGCGCTCCGCATGCTTGTTGACGACAATGCCGAACACGACGGAGTCATGTCGTGTGATGATGCCGCCGTCGAATTTCGGCGCGCGGGCGTCGATCGCCACGGCGTGGCACTGGGTGGGATCGCCGACCTCCTGCACGCCTTTGGCCAGCAGCATCTTCAGGATCGAGCCGCGATTATAGGGCGTGCCGCGAATCAGGAAATTATCGGCGGCCTCGCCCCAATATTCCTTCAGCCATTCGATATTCGCTTCGAAGCCGCCGGCGGCCGCAACCAGCGCCGCGGCGCGCACCTCGGTCGCGCCGTCGATCGGCTGCTTCAGCTCGGCCGAGAGGAACATGCCGTCTTCGATCCTGAGATCGACGACTTCGGCGTCGTAGCGGATCTCGACGCCGAGCCGTTCCGCCGTAAGATAGAGCGCGTTCAGCATCGCGCGGCCGCCGCCGAGGAAGAATGAATTGGTGCGGCCGAGGCTGAGCGTGCCGCCGAGCGAGGGCTGCCAGCGTACGCCCTGTTCCACGATCCAGTTCAGGATGTCCTTGGACTCGTGGATCATGAACCTGGCAAGTTCCTCGTCGGTCTGGCCGCCGGTCACGAGCAGCAGGTCTTTCCAGAACTCCTCCTCGGTATAGGGGCCGGTAAGGATCTCGGTCGCCGCGTCATGGGCGCAGCGCATGTTGCGTGTGTGGCGGGTATTACCGCCGCGGTAGAATTTTGGCGCCCCCTCGAGCACCAGCACGGAGGCGCCGGCACGCCGCGCACTGATCGCCGCGCACAGGGCCGCATTGCCGCCACCGATCACCAGCACGTCGTATTTGCTGTTCATTCCTCTGCCCAACCGAGAAAGGCCATTTTCGGCGTTTTCCGGGATGCCTGCACCATTGTCCTTTTTGTATACAAAGATATACATAAGCGCCGCAAGCGCCGTCTTTGCATGGGATTAATGCGCCTGCGACCGGAGGCAGGATGGCAAAGCGGCCGAACAAGGCGATCGGATCGATTTCGCGCGGCTCCGGCGTTCAGCTCGGGGAAGCCGTGTTCCGCTCATTGTGCGAGGCGCTGAAGGCGGGAGCCTATCGGGCCGGAGACCGGCTGCGGGAAGAGGAAGTTGCGCAGCGGCTGAAGGTCAGCCGCACCCCGGTGCGCGAGGCGCTGGGCCGGCTTGCGGAGCGCGGCTTCGTGGCGCCGGCGGGCGGCCGCGGGCTGATCGTCCGCAGCCTCGATGTCGGCGAAGTGCTCGAGCTCTATACCATGCGCGAGATCCTGGAAGGCGCGGCCGCCCGGCTTGCCGCCGAACACGCCTCACGGCCCGAGATCGATGCCCTGACGGATATCGAGCAGGCCTTTGCGGAACACCCCGACGATCCCACGGAGATGGCAGAGCTCAACCGCGCCTTCCATGAAGCGATCTGCCGCGCTGCCCGCAACCGCTATCTCGATGGTGCCTCCAGGGAGCTGCAGGACTGGATTGCGCTGCTCGGCCCCACCACCTTCTCCGTGACCGGCCGCCCCTCGACTAGCCGTAGGGAACATCGGGCCATCATCAGCGCGATTGCCGCCCGCGACGGCGACAAGGCGGAGAAATTGGCGCGCGCCCATATCAGGGAAGCGCTGCGCTGCCGCTTGAAACTTCTGCAGAAGCAGTAGCGAACGCTCCGCGCTATTTCCTTGCCCGCCGCGGCGAGCGCGCCGTCCCCTCGAGCGGCGGAGCAACGCGATCCGGGAGTTCAGTCGGTCCGCCGAGCGACCGCGTCAGCCTGGACGCCGCTTGCGACAGCAGTGCGGACATCGTCTTGATGCTATCCTTGGTGAAGCGCGGCTTGGGGCCGGACAGCGACAGCGCGCCGACGAGCTTCCCGTTCGGTCCGAACACGGGACAGGCGATACCGGCGCAGTCCGGGTCGCGCTCGCCAAACGAAGCCGCAATGGCGCCTTTCCTGATACGGTCGTAGGCCTCGCCGTTCTCGCCGTCGAACGCCAGGATGACTCGTCCCGCGGCGCCGCGGTCGAGCGGCAGCAGCATGCCGACCTCGACGCGGTCGAGCGTCGAGTGCTGGGAATCGATGCGAAAGACGCACAGGCGGCGCTTGCCGTCATGCCGAACGTGGAACGACGGACTTTCCGTGCCCGCGGCCACCAGTTGCCTCAGGACCGGCATCACCTGGTCATGCAGATTGTTGGCGCGCTGATAGATCGCGCCCAATCGGAACGGCGTCGGCCCGAGATGGTAGCGGCCCTCGGGGAGCTGCACGAGATAGCCGAATTCCTGCAGCGAGGTCATCAGCCGCAGCAGCGTGCTTTTGTACATCCCGGTATGCCGGGAGAGCTCGGCGAGGCTCATCGGCTCCGGTTTTTCCTCGAACGCCCCCAGGATGGTGAGCGCACGATCGACGGCGGCAACGCCGGGCGAACGCATGGTGTCTCGTATCTCCTATTTGGAGAAGCCGGCCGGATCGATCAGTTTTGCGATAACCGGGAAGTACGCATCGCCCATCCCCTTGTCGATCGTCTCCTCGAAAATGCTGCGCATGAGCGCCGCGCCCCGCAGGTTCAGGCCGGCCTGCCCTCCCAGCTCCAGCGCATAGGTCAGGTCCTTCAGCGCATATTCGGTCGAGAACGCGCGCTGCGGAAATTCCTTCGCAACGATCGCCTTCATGCCGTGGTTGCGGAGCGCAAAACTGTCCGCCGAGCCCTTGGACAAGGTTTCCAGCAGCAGCCTTGGTTCGACGCCGCTGTGGCTCGCAACGGCGACAGCTTCCGCCAATGCATTGACTGTCTCGAACAACACCATGTTGTTCAGGATCTTCGTCACCTGTCCGGCGCCGGTGCCGCCGCAGAGCGTGACGTCGGTGGCGAAATGGCGGATCAGCGGCTCGACCTTGGCAAACGCATCGGCCGTCGCGCCGACCATCACGCTGAGCGTACCCTCCTGCGCCGCCTGGCGGGTGCGCGCGATCGGCGCGTCGATCCACAGCGCACCCTTTTCCGCCAGCCGCCGCGCAAACTCGCGGGTCATGCCGACATCGGAGGTACCGAGGTCGATCACGGTCTGACCGCTTCGGATCGACTGCGCGATGCCGCCCTCGAAGGCCGATGACACATGGTTTGCGCTCGGCAGGCAGATGAAGGTGACCTCGCTGCCGCTGACGACATCAGCAACCGATCCGGCGGCCGCGGCGCCATCGGCGACGATCCGCGCCAGCGGCTCCGCCGCAAGGTCGAACGCCAGCACTTTCCGTCCGCTTTTGCGCACCAGATTGCGGCAGATCGGCTCGCCCATGACGCCAAGACCGATGAAACCGATTGTCCCTGTCATGCAGGCATTCTCCTCACACTTTGGGGCGGCGACCGATGCGAACGCCTGCCCGTCTCGATAGCTTCACTTGACCAGCGGACAGCCGCCTTCGTTCATGGGCCGGAACACTTCTTCGCCGGGCCTGGAGCTGACGATCCTGTAATAATCGTATTTGTACTTGGATTCTTCCGGCTTCTTCACCTGCACCAGATACATGGTGTGCAGCACGCGTCCATCAGGGCGGACCGCGACATCCTTGTTGTACATGTCGTTGACCTTCATCTCGTGCATCTTGGCGGCAACGGCGGCCGTATCGGTCGTGCCGGCCGCCTTGACCGCGGCGAGATAGTGGTGGACGCCGCTATAGACGCCGGCCTGAACCATGCTCGCGACCTTGCCGTCCATCAACGCCGCATAGCGCTTCGACCAGGCGCGGGTTTCCTCATTGAGGTCCCAGTAAAACGAGGTCGTCACCTGCAGGCCTTGCGTCGCCTTCAGCCCGAGCGAGTTGACGTCGGTAATGAACACAAGGAGACCGGCCAGCTTCTGCCCGCCCTCGACGATGCCGAACTCGCCGGCCTGCTTGATCGCGGTCTGCACGTCCGCGCCCGAGGTCGCGAGCCCGACGACATCGGCCTTGGAGCCTTGCGCCTGCAGCAGGAACGAGGCGAAGTCCGCGGTGCCCAGCGGGTGTGCGGCCGAACCGATCACCTTGCCGCCGGCGGCCTCGATGAACTTGGTGGCGTCACGCTGCAACGCATGGCCGAACGCATAGTCGGCCGTGACGAAGTACCAGGTCTTGCCGCCGGCACGCGTGATCGCATCGCTGGTCAGCTTCGACAGCGCATAGGTGTCGTAGTTGAAGTGAAAGCTGATCGGCGAGCAGGATTTTCCGGTGAAGTCGGACGAGCCGGGCCCACTGATGACGAAGATCTTGTTCTTCTGCCGCGCGATTTCCAGGATGGCAAAGCCCGCGGAGGATGCGGCGCCATCGGCGATCATATCGACGCCTTCGTTGTCGAACCATTTGCGTGCGGTGGCAGAGGCAATGTCCGGCTTGTTCTGGTGATCGGCGGTGATGATCTCGATCTTCTTGCCGAGAATTTCGTTGCCGAAATCCTCCGCCGCGAGCTTCGCCGCGGCGATCGAGCCGCGGCCGCCATTGTCGGCGAACACACCGGATTGGTCGTTGAGCACGCCGATCCGAATGACGTTATCGGCTGCCGACGCGACGCTCACCTGCGCGGCCAGCACGGCCACAATCGTCCAACACAACTTCATCAATACGCTCCCTACCTAACTCAAGTATTCTGCCTGCTCAGGATGTCCTGCAGTACTGGAGCGATATAGGCGCGGAACTGCGCTGGATTCTCGCTCATCGGGAAATGGCCAAGCCGCTCCATGATCGTGGCCTTGGCGCCTGGAATGCTTGCGGCAGTACGTAGCGTGTCCTCCGGCGTGCAGGAGAAATCGTATTCGCCGGTCAAGAGATAGAGCGGGCACTGGCGCACATCGATCTGGCCGACGCGGCCGCGCAGATCGCCGTCGACCCGGTAGAAATAGAGATCGCCCTTGAAGATACCGGGACCGCCCTGCTTGTAGCCCCAAAGGGTCTCGTCGCGCGCGACCTGCGGACCGTTCGGCGCGATCAGGCCGGAGACCAGCGCGGCGCAGACTTCGCCGCCATGGACATCGGGCCGGTTCAGCCAGGCCGTGTCGTACCAGGGTTGCTGGAAGTCGGCGGCCTCGAGTCCGATCAGCGCGCGAAACTCGCTGGCATGCGATATCGCAAGATTGAGGACGATACGTCCCCCGATCGAGCAGCCCATCACGACAGGCCGATCGAGCCTCAAGGCGCTGCAAAAGGCGCGGATGGTGGCCGTGTAGGTCGCGGTCGTCAGCCTGTATTCGTTGCCATATCGGCTGTCCGGCGGATTCGACTTGCCGTGCCAGGGCATGTCGAACGCGATGATGCGGAACTGCTTCGTGAACTCTTCGTCGATGAGCAAATGGCGCCACTGCCGCGCATCGGAGCCGGCGGTGTGCAGGCAGACCAGGGGAATGCCGGTGCCATTTTCCTCGAAATAGATGCGGTTGATCTCGCCATCGATCTCGACATGGACGTAGCGTCCAACGATCGGTTCGACAAAGCCACTCATGACGCGCCCACCAAACCGCTGCCACGCGGCAACGCCAGGAGATCCTTGAAGTACTGCAGGTGCGACATGAAGGGATGCAGATCGCCTTCCAGCGTCGCCTCCCCGCGCTTGGTGAGCGCGAGCAGATCGTGCCAGCCCGGCGGCGGCATCGCCTGCCAATAGGCGCGATATGCGGCCGGCGTCGCGCGATAGGCGAAACGCCAGGACCGCATCAGCACCGGTGCGGGAGTCATATCGAGAATTTGCCCGCCGCAAATGGTCACATGAAAGGGCTGCACCGTGGGTCCGAGCAGACACTCCACATCAAGCAGCCGGCCGCGGCTGATCAGCTTCTCATCGCGCGACAGCAATTCCGGAATGGTCTTGAACGCTTCGACCACCTGATTGTCGAACGCGACAGATGGCCGGTCGGTCGATGCCGCATCAGGGTTCACGCTCGATTCCTCCAACCCTATCGTTCTGTGTAGCAGAACGATGTTCTATTTTGTCGTTGTCCTTTTACACTTGGTTTCCCAGTGAACTCAAGGGGGATCGGCGACATCTGGTGATTGGTAGTCGAGCGAGCTCCATAGGTATTTCCTCCGCGCGACCCGAGGGGGCGCAGGTATGACCACAATGACGGTCGATATGATCTGGGATGGGCAACGTGCCGAGGAAATTCTCGGTACTGGAGCAGCGGATCTCATCGCGGTCGGCCGCGGGGAAACGTCGAACGTAGCGCGTGGATCCTAGCCGGCGCCAAAGCAGATTTCGATCGAGGCTGCCCGAGCGCTCAATGCACGCGAGCAGCGGCCGTCTTGAACGGTAAAGTCACCGACGTTGCGGTGTCTCGTCGCCCTGTTGTGAGCTGGCCTCGTCGGCCGCCGGGAATATGGCGTCGTATATCGCGCGCGCCTCTCGAATAAGCCGAGCCCGCTCGAGCTCAGCCTTTGGAACAAATCGAACGACTTCACCCATATGCGGCTCCAGGCAAAATTTGGGCAATCCCCCGTCAGATGACGGCTGTCATTTCAAGTAAATTGTGAGGCCTGTCCGAATCCGCATCCCATAGTCCCGATGTGGGAATAAAAAGATCGTGAAAGCACGTGAGAAAAGGGAACCGAAAGTCCGTGACCACCTCACGCCGTATCGCCTGCGGCAATCGATATAGGATGATCAGGCACGCGCCGCGTGCTCGCCGATCAACTATCAACATCAGGGAGAGATCCATGACAGATGTGACCGAAGGCGCGAGGGCGCGGGTCGACATGAAACTGGAGATCGTCGTCATTCCCGTTTCGGATGTCGACCGCGCGAAGCAGTTCTACGCGAACCTTGGCTGGAGGCTCGATGCCGACTTCGCCGCTGGTGATTGGCGCGTGATCCAGTTCACGCCGCCCGGCTCGCCCTCCTCGGTCATCTTCGGCAAGAATGTCACCGCGGCGGCGCCCGGCTCCGCGCAAGGCCTGTACCTCGTCGTTCCCGACATCGAGGCCGCCCGCAACGATCTGCTCGGTCGCGGCATCAAGGTCAGCGAGGCCTTCCACGGCGGCGGCGACGTGCACACTGGCAGTGACGAACCCTATTTGTTCGGCCGGCTGCGGGTCAGCGGCCGCGATCCCGAGCGTGGCAGCTACCAGTCGTTTGCCTCCTTCAGCGATCCGGATGGCAACGGCTGGCTGCTCCAGGAGATCACCGCGCGTTTGCCGGGACGCGTGGACACGGACGGCACGACGTTCAGCTCATCGACCGAACTCGCGAGCGCACTGCGGCGCGCGGCGGCCGCGCACGGCGAGCACGAGAAGCGGAACGGCGGCCAGCGCGACGAGAACTGGCCTGACTGGTACGCCGAGTACATCGTCAATGAACAGGCCGGCAAACCGCTGCCGTCATAGCGGCGGCGTTGCCGCGTCGGCCAATCGCCGCTCCATGAACTGGAGCGGCGACTGGACGCGGAGTGGCTGCACTGCCCCTCAGGCCCGCTGCGGCATCGCCACGGGCAAGTCGTGCTGCACGACGGGCTCGTCGGCGGTGATATCCTCGCGATAGGTCTCGGGCCCGATCCAGATCGCGATCACCGTACATAGCGACAGGAACATCGCGTAGCAGGCGACCGGCCACCAACTGCCGTAGGCGGCGACCAGCGCTGTTGCGACGAACGGCGCCGGACCGCCCGCGAGCAGCGAGCCGAGCTCGCGCGCAAACGCGAATCCGGCGAAGCGCCGCTGCGGCGGGAACAACTCGGCGAAGTAAGCAGCTTGCGGTCCGAACATCGCTGCCGTCACCACGGCCCTCGCCAGGATGAAGGCCACCGCGATCCAGATCCATTCTTTGGTCCCGACCATCCAGAAGAACGGGAAAGCCAGCGCCACGCCTGCGAGCGCACCAAACAGATAGACCGGCCGCCGTCCGATGCGATCCGACAGCGCCGCGAAGCCAAGAATCGCGAACAGTTCGATGGTGAATGCGAGCATCAGCGCGCTTAGCGCATCCGATTTCGGTACGCCCACCGTGGTGATGACGTAGCTGAGCCCGAACACCGGGAAGAAATAGCCGAGCCCGTTCTCGGCCATCCGCGCGCCCAGCACGACCATGAAGTTGCGCGGATGCTGGCGCAGCGCCTCCATGGCCGGATTGCGCTCGACCTTGCCGCGCGCAACGACGGCTTCGGTAAAGACGGGCGTTTCCGTCACGCGCAAGCGCACGAAGATACCAACCAGGATCAACAGGAAGCTCGCCAGGAACGGCAGGCGCCAGCCCCAGCTCAGCATCGCCTCGCGCGGCAGCATGGTCACGAGGGCAAAGGCGCCGGCGGCGAGCAGATTGCCGACCGACACGCCGAGCGGCGCGAAGCCGCCCCAGAAGCCGCGATGCCTCGCGGGCGCATTCTCCACGAGATAGATCACCGCACCGCCATATTCAGCGCCGGCGCCGAGACCCTGCACCACGCGCATTGCGACCAGCAGCAGGGGTGCCCAGATCCCGATCTGCGCATAGGTCGGCAACAGGCCGATCGCGGTGGTGCCGATGCCGATCATCAACAGCGTCGCAACCAGCACCGGCTTGCGGCCATAGCGATCGCCCATGATGCCGAACAGGATGCCGCCGAGTGGGCGCACCACGAAGCCGACGCCGAAGGTCAGGAACGCCAGCAGCGTTCCGACGACGGGATCGCTCTTGGGAAAGAACAGTTCGCCGAACACCAGCGCGGCCGCGGTGCCATAGAGGAAGAAGTCATACCATTCGAGCGCGGAGCCGACGCTCGCAGCAAGGATCACACGTAAACGCGATTGGCCGGCGGCGCCGGCCTTGAGCTCGGTCATTGGTTTCCATCCCTGTTGTTTGTTTATTGGTCGTCGCAAGCACGAAGCCCGCGGGTGTTGCTCCCCGCGGGCTTCGTCGGAATTCTTTTAGGCGGCGCGCGTGAAGTAGCTTTTTTTCGACGCGGACTGCGTTTCGTAGATCGAGCCTTGGCGCTTGGGCGGCGGCAACGGCATCCGCACCGGAAGGCGGGTCATGCGCGGCGCAACCACCGAGCCGCCGGCGAGCAGGCGGCTGTCGAACTCGGCAAGATCCTTCACGCCTGCCAGCGGCCAGGCATCGCTTGCCGCGACTTCATAGAGCAGAAGGTTGCGCGGGCGGTTCGACGTGTTGGTCGCCGAGCCGTGCAGCGCGCGCACGTGATGGAACGACATGCTGCCCGCCTTGCCGATGCAGGGCACCGCACGCTTGATCTGGTCCTGAATCAGGTCGGGATCGATCAGGCCGGCGAAGCAGCCATCCTCGCCGTGATGATTCCACATGGCGTCGCCGACATGCGATCCCGGTGTCACCAGCATGGGACCATTCTCCAGGTCGCAATCGTCGAGCAGCACGCCGATCGCAAGGATGTCGTCATTGGTGTGGGGATAGAACGCCCAGTCCTGGTGCCACTCGACTGGCGAGCCGTACTGCGCGGACTTCATGTTGAGCTTGGAGCCATGCAGGCGCAGGCCGGGTCCGATCAGCTTGGTAAGGATGGAGATAACGGGCTCGCTACGCACGATCTGATCGAAGATCGGATGCACCTTGTGCGGTGCCTTGATGCGGCGGACTCGCGGATTGTCCGGAGTGTGCCCGGGTTCGAGGTCATAGACGTCGGTGTGCTCCGTGACGTTAGCCGCACCGGCAATGAGTTCGGCCAGCACGGTGCGGACCTGCGCCAGCGTCTCCTTGTCGAGCACCTCGGGGACCACGATCACCCCGTCGCGCTGGTAGGCCTGGACCACTTCGTCGGAAATCATACGGCGGTTCCTCCTTATTATTATGCTAGCGCTATTATTTCCACATGTTAGCGCTATCATTGTCAATGCTAGAGCTGTCACTATGGATGCGCAATCCGGAATCGTGCAGATTCCCACCGCCATGAGTTCCGAATTGACTGAGACCGACATCAGTTCCGACGAGGTCGCCCCGACGCTGTCGGCGGTGGCCAAGCGCGCCGGCGTTTCATCGATAACCGTGAGCCGGGTGGTCCGGCTGCCGGAACTGGTCGCGCCGGCGACCCGCGCCAGGGTCGAGAAGGCGATGCGGGAACTCGGCTACGTACCCAACCTGGTCGCGGGCGCACTCGCGAGCGCGAAGACCAATTCGGTCGGCGTCCTGGTGCCGACGATCGCGAACTCGATCTTTGCCGACACTGTGCAGGGCCTGTCCGACAAGCTCGAGCCGCTCGGCTATTCGGTGATCCTCGCGCAGTCACGCTACGACGCCGCGCGCGAGGACCGCATGCTCGCGGCGCTGCTGTCGCGGCGGCCGGAAGCGATCATCATGGTCGGCTCGCCCGCGACCGAGGACGGCAAGCGCCTGCTGCGTCACGCGCGCATTCCGATCGTCGAGACCTGGGAGCTGCCGATCGATCCGATCGACGCCGTTGCGGGTTTCGACAATTACCAAGCCGGCGTCGCAGTCGCGCGCCACTTCATCGCGCAGAGCCGACAGCAACTCGCCTTCATCGGCGGCGACGACCCGCGCGGCACGCGGCGATGGCTCGGGTTCCAAGACCACGCGCTGGCGTGCGGGTTGCAACCGCCGCGGCGGCTGATCCTCGAACGCAACGCGTCCGGCAGCGTCGCCGCGCATGCGAATTTGCCCGGCGTCGATGCCGTGTTCGCGGCCAACGACGCCCATGCCATCGGCTTCATGGCCGGCCTGCGCAAGGCCGGATTGCTCCGCGACGGCCCGGCCGCGGCGCAGCCGGTCGCCGTTGTCGGCCTCGGCGATCTCGAGATGGGACGGCTGATCTCGCCGAGTCTCAGCACCATCAGCGTCCATGGCGATGCGATCGGCCGCACCGCCGCGACACTGACGCTCGAGCGCGGCGGCGAGCGCCGGATCGATCTCGGCTTCGAACTGGTGCTGCGCGACAGCGGCTAGCGCCGCGCCGCCGATGATTAGTTCCTATTATTTCGGAGCGCTCTCGGCCCAGCGTGCCATCAACGTGTTCGCGGCAAGGACTCGTCGACGAGTTTCCTCGCGGTCTCGACGCCCGCCACCGGAAGCTTCGCAGGATCGAGCAATCCGATCTGCACCAGCACCGAGGCCTGATCCCAATAGATATGCTCATTGTAGAGCTTGTCGCCGCGGAAACGGACGATCGCGACCAGCGGGATCTCGACATATTTGCCCGTAGGGGGAATGCCGGGCAGCATCCAGTCGATCTCGATGTCGTGGGTGAAGCAGAACAGCATCTCGTCCACGATGCGGTCGGCGCCGATGGTGCGCGAGATCGGCACCAGCTTGGTGTCCTGCGGCGTCTTCGGGATGAAGTGGTTCTTGTAGAAGCGGAGCAGGTCGCGATAGCCGACGCCGCCGGTCATGGTCGGGATGTGGTTGACATAGGGCTCGGCGACCATGGTTTTCATGGTCTCCTCAGCCGAGCGCGTCGCGAATTCGAGCTCGGTATGCTTGTCCCACAATGCGGAGAGATCGTACCGAGGACCCAGCACCTTCCGGAACAACGCGATCGAACGCGTATGCGCCATCAGCGATGCAGGCTTGTTGAAGCTCGTCCGCTCCGGCGCGGCGAACGCGTGATCGCAACCGGGATAGAGATAGAATTCGACGTCGGGACGCCCCGCAAACGCAGCCTTGATCTGCTCGCGCGCTTCCGCCGGCGCAAAGCGGTCGAGCTCGGCAAAATGAAACACCATCGGTCCCTTGATGTTGCCGGCCTCGCCAAGATCGGCCTCGATGCCGACGCCGTAATAGCTGACGGCGCAATCGACATCGGTGCGCGCGGCGAGGAGATAGGCGAGCTTGCCGCCCAGACAGAAGCCGAGCGTGCCGACCCCGCCTTTGCATTCGGGACGCGCGCGCAGGACCTTCAGCGCATCGGCCGCATCCTTGATCGACTGGTCGACATCGAAGCGCTGGTAGTAGCCCATCGCCTTGCCGAAATCCGCCTCGCTGTAGCCGAGCTCGACGCCCGGCTCCATGCGCCAGAACAGATCCGGCGCGAGCACGACATAGCCTTCCTCAGCGTAGTAGTCCGCCACCGCGCGCATCGAGGCGTTGACGCCGAAGATTTCCTGCAGGAGCAGGATGCCGGGACCGGAGCCCGAAGCGGGCACGGAGAGATATCCCTTGAAGCCGCCGCCGCCGTCCTTTGTGGCGATGTCGATCCACTGTCCCGCCATCGTATCGATCTCCTCTCGTTTCTTTGTTTAGGCCCGGCGATGGCGCGATCGCGATGAAGACTTTGGAGCGCCCTGCTCGCGCAACGCATCGGCTGACAAACAAACCACTTCGGAAATCTGCATGAGCTGCCTGGACAGAGGACTGGTCTTGCGCCAGACCATACCGATGGTTCGCGAGGGTTGCGGGTCCTTGAAGCGGGCGACCGACACCGATGCCGAGCGCGTCTCCACCCCCACGGCCATTTCCGGGATCAAGGTGACGCCGATGCCGGCGCCGACCATCTGAACGAGGGTGGACAGCGAGCTCGCCTCCAGCACCTCGCGCGGCGGCGATGATTTCATGTTGCAGAACGACAGCGCCTGTTCGCGAAAGCAATGTCCCTCCTCCAGCAGGAGAAGCTTCATTTCGCGCAGCGCTTCGCTGCTCGGCACCGGCGTTCCCTCGTCCTCCCCCGGCCGCACCAGCAGGAAATTTTCCGTGAACAGCGCGACCTCGGTCAGCGAGGGTTCGGACACCGGCAGGGCGACAATGGCGGTGTCGAGCCGGCCTTCCGCCAGCTCCTTGATCAGCTTCGGCGTCACCGTCTCGCGGACGTGAATGTCGAGTTCGGGATGCATCTGCGTGAGATTGCCGATCACCTTGGGCAGCAGATAGGGAGCAATCGTCGGGATCATGCCGATGCGGAGCCGGCCGACGAGCTGGTCCCGCGACGCCCGCGCAAAGTCGCCGAGTTCATCGACCGAGCGCAGGATTTCGCGGACGCGCTGGGCGAGTTCTTCGCCGAACTTCGTCAGCACGACCTGCCGGGCGCTGCGCTCGAGCAGCACGCCGCCGACCGCTTCTTCCAGCTCCTTGATCTGCATCGACAGCGCTGGCTGCGTGATGGCGCATGCCTCCGCTGCGCGTCCGAAATGGCCGTGACGCGCCAGAGCGTCAAAATAACGAAGTTGTCGCAGGGTAAACTGGATCATCAGGAAAGCTTATCGCAACAATCACGAAAGTCAATTTCACCTTATGATATCGGTTGTTTAGAGTCCTTCCAGAGCCCCACCAGAAACTGCCGCAGGAGGCGATGATGGATGACACTACCAAGTGCCCGTTTTCGGGTGCGACCCGCATAAATCAAAACAAAGACTGGTGGCCGAATCAGCTCGACCTCTCGGTTCTCCACCAGCACTCCAGCCTGTCCAATCCGATGGGCGAGGCGTTCGACTACGCCAAGGAATTCAAGAGCCTCGACCTGAATGCCGTGATCAAGGACCTTCGAGCCCTGATGACGGATTCGCAGGAGTGGTGGCCGGCCGACTTCGGCCATTACGGGCCGCTGTTCATCCGCATGGCGTGGCACAGCGCGGGCACCTACCGTATCCACGATGGCCGCGGCGGCGCCGGAGCCGGCCAGCAGCGTTTCGCGCCGCTGAATAGCTGGCCTGATAACGTGAACCTCGACAAGGCGCGCCGCCTGTTGTGGCCGATCAAGCAGAAATACGGCAGCAAGATCTCCTGGGCCGATCTGATGATCCTCACCGGTAACGTCGCGCTGGAGTCGATGGGCTTCAAGACCTTCGGTTTCGGCGGCGGACGCGCGGACACCTGGGAGCCTGAAGTCGACATCTACTGGGGTCCCGAAGGCAAGTGGCTGGCGGACGAGCGCTATAGCGGCGACCGCGACCTTCAGAATCCGCTCGCTGCCGTGCAGATGGGCCTGATCTACGTCAACCCGGAAGGGCCGAATGGCAATCCGGACCCGCTGGCTGCGGCTCGCGATATCAGAGAGACGTTCCACCGCATGGCGATGAACGATGAGGAAACGGTTGCGCTGATTGCCGGCGGTCACACCTTCGGCAAGACGCACGGTGCCGGCGATGCGACGCTGGTCGGCCCGGAGCCGGAAGCCGCCGACATCGAGCAGCAGGGCCTCGGCTGGGCGAGCAAGTATGGCTCGGGCAAGGGCGGTGACGCGATCGGCAGCGGCCTGGAAGTGATCTGGACCACGACGCCCACCAAGTGGAGCAGCAATTTCTTCTGGAACCTGTTCGGCTACGAATGGGAGCTGACCAAGAGCCCGGCCGGCGCGCATCAGTGGACGCCGAAAAACGGCGGAGGCGCCAACACGGTGCCGGATGCGCACGATGCGTCGAAGCGTCACGCGCCGTCCATGCTGACCACGGACCTCGCCCTGCGGGTCGATCCGGACTACGAGAAGATCTCGCGGCGGTTCTACGAGAACCCGGATCAGTTCGCGGATGCGTTTGCTCGCGCCTGGTTCAAGCTCACGCACCGCGACATGGGTCCGATCGTGCGTTACCTCGGCCCGCTCGTTCCGAAGGAAGAGCTGATCTGGCAGGATCATGTTCCCGCCGTCAATCATGAGCTGGTCAGCGAGCAGGACATCGCGGCGCTGAAGGCGAAGATCCTGGCATCCGGGCTGTCGGTTTCCGAGCTGATCTCGACGGCTTGGGCGTCGGCTTCGACGTTCCGCGGCTCCGACAAGCGCGGTGGCGCGAACGGCGCGCGCATACGCCTTGCGCCGCAAAAGGACTGGGAGGTCAACGAGCCGGCTCAGCTTACGAAGGTTCTGCAGAAGCTGGAAGGAATCCAGAAGGAGTTCAACGCTTCGCAGTCCGGCGGCAAGAAAGTCTCGCTTGCCGACCTGATCGTTCTCGGCGGCAGCGCGGCGATCGAGAAGGCCGCCAAGGACGCCGGCCTCGACGTGAAGGTGCCCTTCACGCCCGGTCGCACGGATGCTTCGCAGGAGCAGACCGACGTCGCATCCTTTGCGCCGCTCGAGCCGATCGCCGACGGCTTCCGCAACTATCAGCACGGCGCGCAGCACATCTCGCCCGAGGAGCTGCTGGTCGACAAGGCGCAGTTGCTGACGCTGACGGCGCCGGAGATGACGGCTCTCGTCGGCGGCCTGCGTGTCCTCGGCGCCAACACGGGCAAGTCCGGGCACGGCGTCTTGACCAAGCAGCCGGGCAAGCTGACGAACGACTTCTTCGTCAACCTGCTCGACATGAGCACGCAGTGGCAGGCGTCCGACAGCGCCGGACTGGTGTTCGAGGGCCGCGACCGCAAGACCAACGACGTCAAGTGGACCGGCACCCGCGCCGACCTGATCTTCGGTTCGCACTCGCAGCTCCGCGCGCTGGCGGAAGTCTATGCGAGCTCGGACGCGAAGGAGAAGTTCGTAAAGGACTTCGTGGCGGCCTGGACCAAGGTCATGAACCTCGACCGCTTCGACCTCGTGGCCCATTGAGACCCTGAAGGCTGTCGCAAGCCATAGACAAGAAATCAGGGCGGCGTTTCAACCCGAAACGCCGCCCTGAAAGTATCAAGCCTCCCACACGATACCCGCTTCCGTCACACCGCGTTCGGTCTGCTCCCGCCGACAATCTGCGACGCATTGCCGTGTAGGATTGCGGCCGCGGTAGCCTCGGGAAGCTGCGCGATCGCCGGCAGCGCCTTGGCGCCGACGGGATCACCGATCTCGAACGGGAAGTCAGAGCCGAACACGATCTGCCCGGGACCGACGAGGTCGATCAGGTAGCGCAACGGCGCGGCATGGGCGACCACAGAGTCGTAGAAAATCTGCTTCAGATATGAACTCGGCGGCCGCGAGATGTTCTTGCGGCAATCGGGATTGGCCTCGTAGCGCGGCGCCTCATAGGCGAGATCGAGCCGTCCGGCGAGCATCGGCAGCGTTCCGCCGCCATGCGCCAACACAAGCTTCAATCCCGCATGGCGCTCGAACACACCGGCGAAGATGAGACGCGCTACGCACAACGCCGTCTCCGACGGCCAGCCGACCAGTTGCAGCATCGTGTACTGGCCGAACGCCGGGCGTTCGATGCCGGTGGTCGGATGCATGAACACGATCACGCCGCGCCGGGCGCATTCCGCAAACAATGGCTCGAAGGCCGGATCGTCGAGCGGCCGGCCTGCCGCCGAGGTCGGCAGCGCTACGCCGGTCAGTCCATCCTCGTCGAGCGCGCGGCTGATCTCGGCGACGGCATGCTCCGGCTCGGTCAATGCCGGCACCGCGAGACCGCCATGGCGCCGACCAGCCTCCTTTACGAAATCCGCGGTCTGCCGGTTCAGCCTGCGCGCGAATGCGCGATCGGCTCCCCAGCTCGCATGACTGACGATGCGCGGCGGTGGTGACACAAGTTGCAATGCGATGCCGCGCGCGGCAACACTCTGTGCGGCGCTTTCGATATCGAACAGGAGCGGATCGAGCGGCCCATAGCCGCCGAACCCGAAGCCCTCTTCCCTCGCCTCGATCCCGAATGCCTTCTCGCGCGCGAGCTCCGACAGGAACGCGCGCGTGAGCGCATGGGCGTGTACGTCGATGATCATTCGAACGGCTTGCGCGGATAGCGCACCGGCTTGGCCGCGATCTCCGCCGGATAAACCGGAACGGCAGTGCCGCCCTGAACCTGCGAGATCACCGCCGATGCCTTCTTGTCGACCCCGGTCTGATCGAACTGGACGTGGCCGAAGAAGGTCTCCACATCGAGCTGCAGCATGGCGTCGCGCACCTTCACCGGATCGAGCGAACCGGCCTTTTCGATCGCGAGCTGCAGCGCGAGCGCTCCCGCCGTGCCCGATGCCGTGATGTAGTTCGGCTTGGAGCCGCCGAACTCCTTCTCATATCCGCTGACATAGGCGGCAGCGTCGGCCACCAGCGGCCCCTTGTACTTGACCGCGGGATCCCAGATCTGCACGCCGATGAGGTCTTCCGAAGCCGGTCCAAGCGCGCTCAGGACGTCGGGAATGCCGACGGCGAAAGCAAAGCCGATGATCTTCGGGTTCACCTTCAAGGACTGCAGCGCCTTCACGAGCTGGATCGAATCCTGCACATAGCCGGTCAGGATCAGCACCTCGGGATTGGCGTCCTTCAGCGCGGTGGCGACGGACGACAGATCCACGGCGCCCTTCGGATACTTGCTGTTGTAGGCGATCTTGAAGCCAAGCGCCTCGGCCTTCTTCTGCGCGGCGCCCGCGAAGACGTTGGGGAATAGATCGTCGGGGCCGGCGATCGCGACCGTCGCCGGCGGCGTCGGCAGCTTCTTGATCATGTCCAGCATCGGATCGAGCGTGGTCGAGGCGAGCGGCGCGGGGCAGAAGATGAACTTGTAGCCGCGCTGATAGAGACTGTCGGCGGTGGCCATCGGCGTCATGGTGATGACCTTGTATTTCTCGCTGATCGCCGCCGTGGCGGTGGCGATGCCGGACGAATACGGCCCGAGGATGAAGTTGACATTGTCTTCCGTGATCAACTTCTCGGTCAGGCGCGCCGAACTCTGCGGCTTGCTTTCGTCGTCGTAATAGATGACCTGGACCTTGACCTTCTTGCCGGCGACATTGATGCCGCCCGCCTCGTTGACGAGCTTTTCCCAATAGGCATAGCCGTTCTTGAGAAGATTGCCTTCGCGCGAGAAGTTGCCGGTCAGGCTCACGGCCGCGCCGATCTTGACGACCTCCTGCGCCTGCGCGCCGCCGATCAGCAACAAACCGCTGGCAAGCGCGCCAGCCAGAAACGCAGATCTACTCATCCTCATCGCCTTCCCCCTTCAGTTCGCAGTTAGGTCGAACGGCCGGCGGTGCCGGGCGTGAACTGGCCATAGCCGGGCGAGCCGACGACCTTGCCGTCGCGCATCACCACGGTGCCGCGAACGATGCCGTAGGTCGCCGCGCCCTTGGTGCGCATGCCGACCCAGCTCGTATGCGCCGACTTCGACAGCATGTCCTCATGCCGGAATTCGCCTTCGCGGTTCATGTCTATAATGCTGAAGTCGGCGTCCGAGCCGACCTGGATCACGCCTTTCTTCGGATAGATTCCGAAGGTGCGCGCCGGCTTTTCGGCCGCCATGCGGGCCACCTGGTTGAGCGTCAGCCTTCCCTCGTTGACCGCGTTGATCATCAGCGGCACGAATTCCTGCGCCCCGGTCATGCCGAGCGGAACCGAGAACATGTCCTTCCAGCCCGGCTCGACGTCGTCGCGGGTATGCGGCGCGTGTTCCAGCACGATGAAATCGGCAACGCCGTTTTCGATCGCTTTCCAACCGTGCTCTGGCGCGTAGCCCCAGTTGTAGGTATAGGGCCCGACCTTCTCCATCTGCTCGCGGGTCATGAACAGCGTGCCGAGTTCGAGTTCCGCGGTAACGTCCTGGCCTAGCTCGAACTTGGCATGGCGAATCATCTCGTTGGCGCCGGGCGGCATCACGCCGAGATGCAGAACATGGAGCCTCACGCCGGCGATCCGCGCGTAATAGAGCGATGCGGCGAGACCGGCGACCATGCCATGGCCGTACATGTAGCCCTTGGCGAAGCTTTCCTGATAGGCCATCGCGTCGGTGCGGCCCTTGTCGATGTAGTCGCGGAAGGTCAGCCGCTTGCACCACTCCGGATCGTCGTGATGCACGGAGGCGACCAGGCCGACATCGCGGGTCGCCTCGTAGAGCTCGTAGAGGATGCCGTGGTCGAGCACGCCGAGCTCGGAGATATAGGGATAGACTTCCTTGATGTGACGGGTGTTGAAGATCTTGATGCCGATCGCGCCGGCCTTCGCCAGGGCCTCGACCGTGCGCGGATAGAGCCCACCGCCATAGAGCGCATAGTCGACATGCGCCTTCGGCGCGACCATTGCCTTCTTCTCCTCGAAATGCTCGAGGCTGGTCGGATGCGGCGTGTTGTTGGTCATGTCGATGCAGAACGTCACGCCACCGGCCGCCGCGGCCGCCGATCCGGTCTGGAAGTCTTCCTTGTAGGTGTGCCCCGGCTCGCGGAAATGGCAGTGCACGTGCCAGATGCCGGGCAGCACCTCCTGCCCACGCGCGTCGATGCGCTTGGCGGCATCGGGGAACGGGCCGCCAATCGCGGCGATCTTGCCGTCCTTCACCGCGACGTCGGCGCGGTAGGACGACGTCGGCGACCAGATGGTGCCGTTTTCGATAACGAGATCGTAGGCTACGCTCACTAACTCCTCCAGCTTGATCTATTGCAGCCCGAGATAGGCCGCTCGGATGTCGTCGCGAAGCAGCAGCTCCGACGACGGGCCGTCGATGAGGATGCGGCCGGTGTCGAGCACGTAGCCGCGCGCTGCGATCTCCAGCGCGAGGCCGACGTCTTGCTCGACCAGCAGGATGCTGATGCCGCGGTCGCGGTTGATGGTGCGGATCACGCCGGCGATGCGCTCGACGACAACAGGCGCGAGCCCGAGTGACATCTCGTCGATCAGCAGCATCCTTGGCCGCGCCGTCAGCGCGCGGCCGATCGCGCACATCTGCTGCTCGCCGCCGGAAAGAAGGCCCGACAGCCGGTTCTGCAGCCGCACCAGCTCCGGGAATAGCTCGAAGACGAAGTCGATATCTTCTGTCTTGTGCGAGGTATCAGGCGCGGCGCGCGAACCCAGCTCCAGGTTCTGTCGCACCGTCAGCCCCTGGAATAGGCGGCGTCCCTCCGGCACCATCGCAAGCCCGAGCCGCGCGCGCTCATAGGGCGGGACAGTGAGGATCGGCTGGCCGTCGAACGTGATCGAGCCCGATCGCGGCGACACCAGCCCGGTCAAGGTTCGCAGCAGCGTCGTCTTTCCGGCGCCGTTGGCGCCGACCAGCGCGACGATCTCTCCCTGCTGCAGCGTAAAGCCGACATCGACCAGGACCCGGCTGTCGCCATAGCTGACCGCGAGCTGTTCGACCGACAGCAGGCTCATGCGGCACTCCCTGTGCGGGTCTTTGCGAAGCGGGTGCCGAGATAGGCCTCGATCACGGCAGGCTCGTTGACCACGTCATGCGGCAGGCCTTCGGTCAGCTTGCGGCCGAAATTGAGCACCATGGCGCGGTGGCACAGCGCCAGCACCGCCTTCATGACGTGCTCGATCACGATCACCGTCATGCCTGCGGCATTGATCTCGCGAACGAGGTCGATCATGCGCTCGATCTCGGTGAGGTTGAGCCCCGCCATGACCTCGTCGAGCAGCAGGAGCCGCGGCTGCATGGCGAGCGCGCGGGCGACTTCGAGCCGCTTGCGGTCCGACAGCGTCAGATGCGGCGGCATGAAATGCGCCTTGGCGATCAGGCCGACGCGCTCCAGCGCCTCGTCGGCGGCATCGAGATATTCGTTGCGCTGGCGCAATCGGGCGTGGCCATACATGGCGCCGACGGTCACGTTCTCGCGCACGGTCATGTGGTTGAACGGCTGCACGATCTGGAACGTGCGCGCCACGCCGAGCTGCGATAGCTGGTACGAGGGAACGTTGGTGACGTCCTCCCCGGCGAACGAAATTGAGCCGCCATCGAGCTTGTAGACCGAGGAGATGGCGTTCAGCAGCGTGGTCTTGCCGGCGCCATTGGGGCCGATGACGCCGAAGATCTGTCCGGCTTCCACGCCGAAGCTGACGCCATCGAGCGCGAGCACGCCGCCGAACTTGATAGTGAGGTTGCGGCCTTCAAGCAGCGCCATCGTTCCTCCTCACCGATCGAACGAGCCGTGCAAAGGCGTTGATGATGCCATTGGGGGCGACGATGCAGACGACGACGATCAGGAGCCCCAGGATCAACTGATGCGCCTTCAGGAATCCGCTCCAGACCAGAGTGGAGACGATCTCCAGCACGAAAGCGCCGATCACCGGCCCCAGGATGCTGCCCATGCCGCCGATGATCAGCATGATGTAGGCCTTCACGCCGACGGCCGGATCGAAGGCGCTGGACGGCTCGATGAAAGTGATCCAGTAGGCCCAGACGCCGCCGGCGAAACCGGTCAGGCCCGCGCTGATCGCCCAGGCATAGACCTTCGCCTTCGTGGTGTTGATGCCCATCACCGCGGCGGCACGCTCGCTGTCGCGGATCGCGCGCAGCGCGAAGCCGAGCGGACGCTTCAACAGGATGGCGACGATGGCGGTCGACGCCACTGCGCCGCCGAGCATCAGATAATAGAGCGCGATGTAGAGCGGCTTCGGGTCCCAGTCGCTGAGCGGCAGCGCAAGGCCCTGCGCGCCGCCGGTGATGCCGCCGATCTGGATGATGATCTGCACCGCCGCAAGGTTCAGCGCCACCGTCGCGATCGCGAAGTAATGGCCCTTCAGCCGCAGGATCGGCCAGCCAAGGATGAACGCGCAAACCGCCGACATCACGATGGCGAGCGCGATGCCGGCCACGAACGGCAGCCCCGCCACCATCGCGGTGCCGCACGCATAGGCGCCGATCCCGAAGAACACGCCGTTGCCGAAGGCATGATAGCCGGTGATGCCGACGATCACGTTGAGCCCCTGCGTGACGATCACATACATCAGCACCGTGGTCAGCACCCGCAGCCAGTAGGAGCTGATGCCGAGCGGCGCCGCGCACAGCACGAGAAGACCGATCGCGACCGCAGCCCACACCAGGGGGCGCATGGTGGACGCCTTGGCGCCCTGCTCCAGGACTGCGGCCTCGCTCATGCGTGTTCTCCGAAGAAGGCGCGACCGAACAGGCCCTGCGGCCGCACCACGAGCACACCGAGGAACATCGCGAACGCGACGATTTCCTGGAAACTGGTCCCGAGCCAATAGGCAGCCCAGGCCTGCACGAGGCCATAGAGGAAGCCTGCCACGATGCAGCCTTCGACGCTGCCGATGCCGCCGAGCACAGTGATCACGAACACAGCGCCGAGGAAGCTGACGCCCATGGTCGGCGATACCGGAAACAGCATGCTCGACAGCGAGCCCGCGGCCCCCGCCAGCGCCGCGCCGGCGCCTGCGGTGAGCGCAAACACCTGCTGCGGATTGATACCCATCAGGTTCGACATCTCGCGGTCCAGCGCAGTCGCGAGGATCGCCTGCCCGAGGCTGGCGCGGCGCAGGAACACGAAGAACCCGACGCCCAGCGCAAGTGAGAGCCCGGCAGCAAGCAACCGCACCACCGGCACCAGCGTGCCGAACACCGCGACCGAGGTGCTGGCGTAGGAGGCGTTCACCGAGCGCACATCGGAAGTGAAGATCAGCACGGTGGCATCGGTCAGGACGAGTTCGATGCCGAACGTCACGACCAGCGAAAGCAAGAGGCTGGTGCGGATGACGTGATTGAGGATCAATCTCTGGATGCCGTAGCCGAGCACGAACATCGACGCCATGGCGAGCGGCATCGAGAGCAAGGGATCGACGCCGTAGCGCTCGAACAGCACGTAAGTGACGTAGGCGCCGAGCGTGATGAAGGCGGTGTGGGCGAGATTGATCACCCCCATCACGCCCCACACCATGGAAAAGCCGACCGTCGCGAGGCCGTAGAGGCCTCCCAGCAAGATGCCATTCACGGTGGCTTGTGCGAGCATCAAAAACCTTGTCGACGATGAGTTGCAAACGGTGCATACACAAAATATACATAAAGCGACGGAGGCCGCAATGAGCAAAAACAAGGCATCGCGCTCTAATGTTAAGGCACTGAAGGGTGCCAGCAGCGAGCATGCCTACCGCGCCCTGATGCAGGAGATCGTCTCTTTCACCTTGGTGCCGGGCGAGGATCTGGACGAAGCGACGCTGGTCGCCCGCTTCGGCGTTTCGCGCACGCCGGTGCGCGAAGCCCTTGTGCGGCTTGCCGCCGAAGGCCTAGTGCAGCTCGTCCCCAATCGCGGTGCACGCGTCGCGCCGATGGGCTGGAACGACATCCGCGAACATCTCGAAGCGTTCGACGTGTCACAGCGCCTCGTCACGCGATGGGCGGCAATCCGCCGCACCGACGAGCAGGTCGCGAAGATGGATATCGAGCGCAAGGCGTTCGAGACCGCGTTCAGGCAGGACGACTCGGTGGCGATGCTGGACGCCAACTTCCGCTTTCACGCCGTGATCGGAGCCGCCTGCCGCAATTCCCTGCTGCAACGCTTCTATATCCAGCAGCTTACGGCCGACCTGCGCATTGCGCGGCTCGCCATGACCAGCGAGTGCTTTCCGACCGAGCGCTCGTATCGCAGCCATGTGAGCCAGATCGTCCGCGAGCATCGCGAACTGGTGGAAGCGATCCGCGAGCGCGACGGCGATCGCGCTGAAGAGCTGGCGCGATCCCATGCCGACCTCGCCCGCAAGCGGGTGTCGGAGAGCCTGACGCAGACGATGACGCCGGCGATGGAGATCCGGCTTGGCGAACAGGTGGCCGATGTGTGAAGTATGCGCCATCTTCGGCGCCGGCGAGCATTGGAGCGACTTCGGCCGCCTGCGCGACGAGCGCTTTCCGTTCGATGACATCCAGCACTATCGGGACGAGCGCAAGCGCCGCATCGAGCTCCTGAACATCATCCTGGCGCCGCTTGAAACGAGCTGCGAGGACTGGGACGGCGAGGCCCTGATGGTATTCGACCGGGTCGGCCGCTCCAGGATCGCGCCGACCCTCAACGATGTCTGGCCGGCGACGGAGGCGCTGTCCGGACGGCGCATCGACCCGCTTGACCCATCGTTCGCCAGCGGTAGCCGACATGCCTGATCGCCTGCCGCTCTTTATCGTCACGGGTTTTCTCGGCAGCGGCAAGACGACGCTGGTCCAGCGCTTTCTGCGGGAGCCGGAAGGCCAGGGCACCGGCGTTGTTGTCAACGAATTCGGCGAGGCCGGTCTCGACCATCGGTTGATGGTGCATGCCGCCGAGAACGTCGAGCTGATCGGTAATGGCTGCATGTGCTGCGCGCGGCGCGCCGATGTCGGCCGCGCGCTCTACGATCTGGTGCGGATGTCGCGGCAGGACGGACAGTCCCGCTTCACCCGCGCGATCATCGAGACCTCCGGACTTGCGGACCCCTCCCCGATCGTCGGCACCATCGCACGCGACCCATGGCTGCGCCAGCATGTCGAACTCGTCAGCGTGATCGCGGTGATCGACGCCGTCGCGGGCCTGCGCAACCTGCGGGACTTTGACGAAGCGCGGCGACAGGTCGCGATTGCTGACGCGCTGGTGGTGACCAAGACCGATCTTCGCGCCGCACATCCTACCCGCGACATCACCGCGGCAGCGACAACGATCGCGCCCGACCTTGTCCTGCACGATGCGCAGGATCCCGACTTCAGTCTTGCATGGCTGTTCGACCGGACGGCGGGCGAGAGTGCGTCCCGCGGTAGGACGCCATTCACCGCCACCGAGGTCCCGCAGCACGATCAGGACGTCGGCTCGTTCACGCTGGCGCTGCCCGAGCGGATCGACTGGCCTGCATTCACGCTGTGGCTTTCCGCACTGCTGCACCGGCACGGCGACCGCATCCTGCGCGTCAAAGGCCTGGTCCGAACGTCGGCCGGCGCCAATCCAGTCGTGATCCATGGCGTGCAGCACTCCATGCACCCGCCGGTTCATCTCACCGGCGAGGACGCCGGGCAGCCGTCGTTCCTGGTGTTCATCACCCGCGGACTCACGCGCGACCCGATCGCGCAGAGTCTGACGCGCTTCCTGCATCTCGCGGAGGCGCATAGCCGATTTCACGCGTCCGAGCCGGCCTAGCGTGACCCACGCGTCATCGCGCGGCTCGCTGCGGCGCAGCATGCAAAATGAGACTGCCCGTCAAGCCGCGCGGCGCGGAGACGTCCGCGCTGCATCCGCCATCGGTTAGCCTTCGCCCAACAACCAGACGTCGCGGCCATCGCAAACACGCGGGCCGTATGCAAGACGCTGAAAAATGGGAGGAGGAGAGCGATGTTGAAAGGCAGTGTGGGACTGATCGCGCTAGGCAGCCTGTTGCTTTCAGGCGCCGCAGTCGCGCAGGAGAAGATCAAGGTCGGCGTCACCGCAACCCTCGAAGGCACCTACACCGTGCTTGGCGAGGACGGCATCCGCGGTTTCCAGACTGCGCTCAACACGCTCGGCAAGAAGGTCGGCGACAAGGAGCTGGAATTCGTCATCGCCTCGACGGATGCGACGCCCGATTCCGCGGTGCGCGCGGTGCGCAAGCTGATCGAGCAGGACAAGGTGCAGATCCTGCTCTCGCCGCTCTCCGGCGACGAAGGCATCGCGGTGAAGAATTTTGCCAAGTCACGTCCCGAGCTGACCTTCGTCAACGCCGCCTCCGGTGCGCAGGAGACGACCTATGTCGACCCCGCCCCGAACTTCTTCCGCTACAACATGGACGGCGCGCAGTGGCAGGTCGGTCTCGGCAAATATGCCTATGAAAACAAGGGCTATCGCAAGATCGCGACCGTCGGCGAGGACTATTCCTTCATCTACACCCAGGTGTTCGGCCTTGTGCTTGAATTCTGCGGTGCCGGGGGACAGGTCACGAACCGGCAATGGGTGCCGCTCGGCACCAAGGACTTCGCCTCCGTGATCGCCGCCCTGCCCGACGAAGTCGATGCGATCTATCTCGGCCTCGGCGGTGCCGACGCCGTCAACTTCCTCAACCAGTATCAGCAGGCCAGCGGCAAGGCGCATCTGATGGGCGGTTCGATCATGATCGACCAGACCATCCTGTCCTCCAAGGGCAACGCCAAGAACGCGTTGATCGGCACCATCGCCGCGAGCGGCCAGGCCGACACCTGGGAGGATCCCGGCTGGCAGAAATTCGTGAAGGCCTATCAGGACTCCTTCCCGCCGAACAAGCGCTTCCCGAGCCCCTCGCTGCTCGCCACCAACTATTACGGCTCGACCATGGCCCTGATCCTGGCGCTGCGTCAGGTCAATGGCGACCTCAGCAACAACCAGGCGAAGCTCAAGGAAGCGCTGGCCAAGATCGAGCTCGACGCGCCCAACGGCAAGATCAAGCTCGATTCCAACCGCCAAGCGATCGGAACCAATTTCGTGACCGAGGTGGTGGATGACGGCAAGGGCGCCCTGTTCAGCAAGGTCGTGAAGGTGATCCCGAACGTGAACCAGACGCTCGGTTACGATCCGGCGGTGTTCGCCAAGATCGGCCTGCCGAGCCGCACCGTCCCGGAATGCAAGAAGTACTGACCTAATTTTTGCAGGTGCGAACCGACCGTTGGCTGACGGGCGCGCTGCGTTGTCACGCTTGCGTTCTTTTCCCGGATGTTGAACGCTGGTTGAAAAGATCAAGAACATCCCGCGGGAGGGAGCGCATTGAGCAAAGCGCTTGCCGTCTTCCACGGCCGGTTCGGTCGCGCGACGGTCTATCAGTTGAACCGTCCCTTCAACGTGCATGCGCACCGTGAAGGACATCTGATCTTCCACGTCGGCGGCACGCCGGCGCAGATCGACGTCTGCGATCAGCGCCGCCTTCTGACCGAGGATTCCGTGGTCGCAGTCAACCCGTGGGAGCCGCACAACTTCCTGCCAACGGACATGGAAAGGGGCGCGATCTTCTTCGTGCTTTATGTCAACGCCGAATGGTTCGCGCCCGACGTGTCCTGCGCGCAAGTCCTCCGCTTCGGCCGCACCCATTTCAAGCGCAGCGACACGCTCGACAGGCTCATCCGCCACACCGCAGCACTCGTGTGCGGCGCACCCTCGCTCAAGAGCCTCGATGGCGAATTGCGGCGCCTGATCGATCTCAGTTACGAAGAAAGCTGGCGACAATCCGAAGTCCCGCAGGAAATTCGCACCGCCGCCGCGATCACTGATTTTCGCATCCGCAAATCGGTCAAGCTGTTGTCCGAAAGCCCCGGGGCCGAGATCGAGCTGGATTCGATCGCCCGCGCCTCCGGCCTGTCGCGGCCTCACTTCTACCGCTTGTTCCGCACCCAGACCGGCGTCACGCCGCATCTCTATCGCAACACGCTGATGATGGAGCAGGCGCTGGACGCGCTGGTCGCCACCGAGGCGCCGATCGCCGATATCGGCTACGATCTCGGCTTCTCCTCGCAAAGCGGCTTCACCCGCTTCTTCGCCGCCAATGTCGGCATGGCCCCAACCGACTACCGCCGCGCCGCCAAAGTGCTGCGCCCCTAGCGCCGACTTCACCTCTCCCGCTTGCGGGAGAGGTCGGCGCGTAGCGCCGGGTGAGGGTTCTCTCCACACGGGGAGTCCCAATGCGGAGACAGCCTCACCCCAGCCCTCTCCCGCAAGCGGGAGAGGGAGCGCAGCGTCGCCTGCGGATGCAATTCGACCCCATCGTCAGCGCCGATAAAAGATACTCCCGGTCAAATCCGCCGCCTCGGCCCGCACTAGGATGCAAACAACGCGATCCGCAAAGACGATCGCGAGGCCTTGAGGGAACGCACGTCGATGGCACGGTTCATCGAACGCCATCCGGCATGGGCGCTGATCGCGATCGTCGCGATCGCGCTCCTGCTGTGGCTGGTCTTCGCGGTCTGGCCGCCGGGCCTGGAGCAGGCGATCGGCCGCAAGCGGGTCTTCCTCAACGCCGTCTTCAACGGCATCACGCTCGGCGGGCTTTATTTCCTGGTGGCGAGCGGCTTCACGCTGATCTTCGGCTTGATGCGCAACGTCAATTTGGCGCACGGCTCGCTTTACCTTTTCGGCGGCTATGTCGGATACGCCATCAGCGCCTGGACCGGCTCCTGGATCCTGAGCTTCGTCGTCGCCTTCCTCGCGGTCGCGCTCGTCGGCGTGCTCCTGCAGATCCTGGTATTCCGCCGCATGGAGGGCCAGGATTTGCGCCAGACCATGGTGACGATCGGGCTTGCGATCGTGTTCGCCGATTTGATGCTGTGGGTGTTCGGCGGCGACTTCTACCAGATCCCGACGCCGAGCTGGCTGATCGGCCCGGTGCAGCTTCCGTTCATCACCGCGGTCAAATCCTCCGGCGAGCCAGTCTATCTGCAATATCCGATGGTGCGGCTCGCGATCTTCGCCGCCTCCGTCATCATCGGCATCGCGATGTGGCTGGCGCTGAACCGCACGCGGATCGGCATGATCGTGCGCGCGGGCGTCGATGATCGCGACATCCTGGCCGCGACCGGCGTGCAGATCCAGGCCGTGTTCGTGCTGGTGTTCGCGCTCGGCGCAGGCCTTGCCGGCATCGCCGGCGTGGTCGGAGGCACGTTCCAGTCGATCTCGCCGGGCGAGGATACGCGCTTCCTGCTCGCCTCGCTCGTGGTGGTGATCGTCGGCGGCATGGGATCGATCCCGGGCGCGGCGCTCGGCGCCGTCATCATCGGCCTCGCCGAGCAGCTCGGCTCGGTCTACATCCCGACCTACGCCATCGTCGTGACCTTCCTGATCATGGTCGTGGTCCTGGCGCTGCGGCCGCAGGGCCTGCTCGCGAGGCGATGACATGTCGTTGACGCAGCTTCATGCACCAGCGACTGCGGTGGAACGTCCGAAGTTCCGCGCCTGGCCCGAGCTCAACAATCCCGCCGCGTGGCTGGTCGCGCTGATCCTCGTGATCATGCCGTTGATCGCCAACGGCTTCTTCCTGATCGAGATCTTCGGCACGACGCTGATCCTTGGCATCATCGCGCTCAGCCTGATGTTCCTCGCCGGCTATGGCGGCATGGTCAGCCTGATGCAGCTCACCATCGCGGGCTTCGCCGGCTACATGGTCGCGGTGTTCGGCGTCAGCGGCAACGCCAATATCAGCCTCGGCTGGCCGTGGTGGCTGGCGACGCCGATGGCGCTCGTGCTCGCGACGATCTTCGGCACGCTCGGCGGCGCGCTCGCGGTTCGCACCGAGGGCATCTACACCATCATGATCACGCTCGCGATCGGCGCGGCCTTCTACTATTTCACCAACCAGAACTGGGCCATCTTCAACGGCCACACCGGCATCAACACCGTCGCTACGCCGCAGTTCTGGAGCGTCGACTGGCGCTCCGATATTCCCTTCTACTACCTGATACTCGGCGTCGCCGCTCTCTGCTATTTCGCGGTTCAATACGTCTCGCGCGCTCCGTTCGGGCTGGCGCTGCAGGGCGTGCGCGACAATCCCCGCCGCATGGCGGCGCTCGGCTTCAACGTCAACGCGCACCGTGTCGCCGCCTATGCGTTCGCATCCTTCATTGCCGGGCTCGGCGGCGTGCTTCAGGTTTGGAACTACCGGCAGATCTCGCCCGGCTCGGTCGGCGTCGAGCGCTGCATCGACATCCTGATCATCGCCGTGGTCGGCGGCATCACCCGGCCGGTCGGCCCATTCATCGGCGCGCTCATCTTCGTTATCCTGCGCACCTTCGCGCTCGACGTCCTGATCAAGTTCGGGCTCGACGGCAATCGTTTCCGCCTTTTGATCGGACTCGGCTTCCTCGCCATCGTGTTCTGGTCGTCGGATGGCGTGATCGGCCTCTGGGAGCGCTGGCGCAGCCGCCACGCACGCGCTCCAAGCAGCACCGCGGGGCGCGGCCATGGATAGCGTCGCACACCGTCTCTCCGCGGTTGGTGCCGGCGCCGCGCTGGAGCTGCGCGGCGTGACGCGGTTGTTCGGTGCGCTCGCCGCGCTGACCGATGTGACGATGACCGTGCGGCCCGGCGAGCGGCGCGCGGTGCTCGGCTCCAACGGCGCCGGCAAGACCACGCTGTTCAACTGCATCACCGGCGATTTCCTGCCCTCCTCCGGCACCATCCGCTTCTTCGGCGAGGACGTCACGCGCTTCCCGCCCTATGAGCGCATCCGCCGCGGCCTGCGCCGCACCTACCAAATATCGGCACTGTTCCCCGGCCTCACCGTGCAGGACAATGTCTACCTCGCCTGCCGCGGCGTCTCGCGCGGACGCTTCTCCTTCCTGCGTCCTGGAGCAAACGACGCGCTGATGCATGCGACGGAAACGCTGGTGCAGGCGGTGCACCTGACACCGGTAAAGGACCAGCGCGTCGCCGAACTCGCCCACGGCCAGCAGCGCCAACTCGAAATCGCGCTCGCGCTTGCCGGTGCGCCGCGCTTCATCCTGTTCGACGAGCCGGCGGCGGGTCTGTCGCCGGCGGAGCGGCTCGAGCTGATCGAGATCCTGACCTCCCTTCCCGCCCATATCGGCTACATCATCATCGAGCACGACATGGACGTCGCGCTGCGCGTCGTCGAGAGCGTCACGATGATGCACAACGGCCGCGTCTTCAAGGAGGGCCTGCCGCGCGAGATCGAGTCCGACCCTGAAGTGCAGGAGCTTTATCTCGGAGGCGGCCATGAATAATGCCCGGCGCGCCGCTCCCGCTTTGGAGGTCAAAGGCCTCGACGTCTATTACGGCCACTCGCATGCGCTGCAGGGCGTCGACCTCACGCTCGATTCCGGCGTGTTCTCACTGGTTGGCCGCAACGGCATGGGCAAGACCACGCTGTGCAAGACCATCATGGGCCTGGTGCGGGCCAGCGGCGGATCGGTGCGCGTTCGCGGCGAGGACGTCACGCACATGAGCCCGGCCCGGATCGCGCGGCTTGGCGTCGGCTATGTGCCGCAAGGCAGGCGCCTGTGGCGCTCGCTCAGCGTCGACGAGCATCTGCAGCTCGCCGGCGGGATGCGCCGCGGCCCGTGGACGGTCGAGCGCATCTACGACACCTTCCCGCGCCTTGCCGAACGCAAGGAGCATGGCGGCAGCCAGCTCTCCGGCGGCGAGCAGCAGATGCTCGCGATCTCGCGCGCGCTGCTGACCAACCCGCATCTGTTGATCATGGACGAGCCGACCGAGGGCCTGGCGCCGGTGATCGTCGCGCAGGTCGAGGAGATGCTCGTCCACCTCGGCGAAGACGGCGACATGTCGGTGCTCGTGATCGAGCAGAACATCGGCGTGGCGACGGCGGTTTCCAAGAACGTCGCCATCATGGTCAACGGACGCATCAACCGCATTATCGATTCCGTGCGCCTTGCCGCCGACCGCGAGCTGCAGCAGCGCCTGCTCGGCGTCGGGCTCCACGGCGATGTTGCAGCCGATGTCGACGCGGGCCCTGCAAAGCCAGAGCCGGATGCCGCCCCGCAGCCCGCGCGCGCCAAGGGCCCGGTCCGCATCTACATCTCCAATCCGACGCTGCCGACACGCTGGTCGCAGCCGGTGCCGATCGCCCGCATCGAGGCAGCCGCGCGAACGCATTCGGCCGGCGTAACACGGCTGGAAGAGAGCACACGGCAGCGGCGCGAATCGGCCGCCGCGCAGACCGCAGGCCCGCCGGTCGTGCTGGTCGTCGGCACGCTCGACACCAAGGGACCGGAGCTGCGCTTCATCCGAGACGTCATCGCGGCAAGCGGGCTGCGTTCCCGTCTGGTCGACGTCTCCACCGGCGGCAAGCAGACGACCTGCGATGTCTCCGCCCAGGAGATCGCGCTGAACCATGGTCGCGGCGGACCCGGCGTGTTCGGCGCCGATCGCGGCGCCTCGGTCAGCGCGATGGCGGATGCCTTCGCGAAATGGCTGCGCCGTCAGGGCAATGTCGCCGGCATCATCTCGGCTGGCGGCTCCGGCGGCGCCTCGCTGGTCGCGCCTGCCATGCGTACCCTGCCCATCGGCGTGCCCAAGATCATCATCTCTTCCGTCGCCTCGGGTGACGTCGGTCCCTATGTCGGCCCGGCCGACATCATGATGATGTATTCGGTCACCGACGTCCAAGGCCTCAACTCGATCTCGCGCGCGGTGCTCTCCAACGGCGCGAACGCGTTGGTCGGCATGGTGAAAGCACGTCTCGACGAGCGCGGCGCCCGGCAGCGCGAGACCGGCAGCGGCCTTCCCGCCGTCGGCGTCACCATGTTCGGCGTGACCACGCCTGCGGTGCAGAAGATCGCAGCCGATCTGAAGGACGATTTCGAGTGCCTGGTGTTCCACGCCACTGGCGTCGGCGGCCGCTCGATGGAGAAGCTCGTCGACTCCGGCCAACTCGCTGGCGTCATCGATCTGACGACGACTGAGGTCTGCGATCTCCTGATGGGCGGCGTCTTCCCGGCCACCGACGATCGCTTCGGGGCGATCATCCGCAGCCGCGTGCCCTATGTCGGCTCGGTCGGCGCGCTCGACATGGTCAATTTCGGTGCGTCCGACACCATCCCCGAGCGCTACCGCCAGCGCAAATTCCACGTCCACAACCCGCAGGTCACGTTGATGCGGACCACGGCGGAAGAAAACGAGCGCATGGGCCGCTGGATCGGCGAACGGCTGAACCAGATGGACGGTCCCGTGCGCTTCTTCCTACCCGAGGGCGGCGTCTCCGCGCTCGATGCAGCAGGTCAACCGTTCTGGGAGCCGGATGCCGATGCGACCCTGTTCCGCGCGCTGGAGCGCACCGTGCGCCAGACCGGGAACCGCCAGCTCATTCGCATCAGGCGCAACATCAACGATCCCGAATTTGCGGCTGCAATCGTAGCCGCGTTCCGTCCTCTGCTCGGACGCGCCGGTGGACGGCGGAGAGTGGCGAGGTGACCCATGGCCAGGTTTGAACGCGCGGCGCTGTTGAAGAAGTTTCGCGACATGGCGGCCCGGGGCGAGCCGATCGTCGGCGGTGGCGCCGGCACCGGGCTTTCGGCCAAATGCGAGGAGGCCGGCGGCGTCGACCTGATCGTGATCTACAATTCCGGTCGCTATCGCATGGCCGGCCGCGGCTCGCTCGCTGGTCTCATGCCTTACGGCGATGCCAATGCGATCGTGCTGGAGATGGCGGGCGAAGTGCTGCCGGTCGTGACCAACACGCCGGTGCTCGCCGGCGTCAACGGCACCGATCCGTTCCGCGACATGGACCTGTTCCTCGATCAGCTCAAGGCGCTCGGATTCTCCGGCGTGCAGAACTTTCCGACCGTCGGCCTGATCGACGGGATCTTCCGCGCCAATCTCGAGGAGACCGGCATGTCCTATGCGCTGGAGATCGAGATGATCGCCAAGGCGCATGACAAGGACATGCTGACGACGCCTTACGTCTTCAGCGAGACCGAAGCGGCTGCGATGGCGATCGCCGGCGCCGACATCATCGTCTGCCATCTCGGGCTGACTACCGGCGGCTCGATCGGGGCACAGACCGCGCTCAGGCTCGAGGACTGCCCGGCCCGCATCGATACCTGGGCCGAGGCCGCGCTCAGCGTCAATCCGCACATCCTGGTGCTCGCGCATGGCGGCCCGATCGCGGACCCCGCCGACGCCGATTTCATCATGAAGAAGACCCGCAAATGCCACGGCTTCTATGGCGCCTCCTCGATGGAGCGCCTGCCGGTCGAGCGGGCTCTGACAGATCAGGTACGCAAGTTCAAGGCGATCGGCGCTCGCTAGCGCCGAGCAAGGGAGGTTAAGATGTCAGGGATTCTGATTGGTGAATTGATCCTCTGGCTCATCGTCGCGATCGTCGCGATCGTCGTCATCGTTTACATCGTCAACTGGCTCTATCACCGCTCGTCGAAGGAAGTATCCTTCGTCCGCACCGGCTTCCTCGGCGAGCGCGTCGTGATCAATGGCGGCGCCTTCGTGCTGCCCTTCATTCATGACTACACGCCGGTCAACATGAACGTGCTGCCGATGGGGATCGTGCGATCCAGGCAGGACGCCGTCATCACCCGCGACCGCATGCGCGTCGATATCGAGGCGGATTTTTACGTCCGCGTGCAGCCGACCCGCGAGGCCGTCTCGATCGCGGCGGCCACACTCGGCCGCCGCACCATGGAGCCGGAACAGCTCCACACGCTTCTCTCCGGCAAGTTCGTCTCCGCGATCCGCTCGGTCGCCTCCGAGATGACGATGGAGCAGATGCACGAGCAACGCGGCGAATATGTCGCCCGCGTCAAGGCCGCCGCCGCCGAAGCGCTTGCCCAGAACGGCCTCGAGCTCGAATCCGTCGCGATCACCGACCTCGATCAGACCGATCTCGAGTTCTTCAATCCCTCGAACCGCTTCGATGCCGAAGGTCTCACCCGCCTGATGGAGGACATCGAGGCCAAGCGCAAGCTGCGCAACGACATCGAGCAGGACTCGATGATCAAGATCCGCTCCCGCAACCTGGAGGCCGAACGGCAGGCGCTCGAGATCGAGCGCGAGAGCGAGACGGCGCGGCTGGAGCAGGAACGCGACATCGAGATGCGCCGCGCCCTGCAGCGCACCGAAGTGGCGCGCGAACGCGCGCTGCGCGAGACCGAGGCCGAGCAGGCCCAGATCACCGCACGCGAGGCGATCGAGAAGGCACGTATCGCCAACGAACAGGCGATCACCGAGGCACGCATCGCCTCTGAACGCGAAACCCGGCAGAAGGAGATCGAGCGGACGCGCGCGGTCGAAGAACGGGAACTGCTGGCCCGCGAGGAGATCGAGAAAGCCAGGATCGCCAACCAGCGCTCGGTCGACACCGCGCGGATCGCCTCCGAGCGCGAGGTGCGCCAGCGCGAGATCGAGCGTATGCGCACGGTGGAGGAAGCCGAGATCGCGGCACGTGAGGCGATCGAGAAGGCGCGCATTCAGCAGGATCGCGTCGTGACCGATGCCCGGATCGCCAACGAGGAAGAGACCCGGCGGCGCGAGATCGAGCGCACGCGCACGGTCGAGGAAGCCGAGATCGCCGCGAAGGAGGCGACCGAGAAGGCGCGCATCAGCCAGACCATGACCGTCAATGTCGAGCGCATCGCCTCCGACGAACGCACCCGCGCGCTGGAGATCCAGCAGGTGCGCGCCATCCAGGAAGCGGAGATCGAGGCGCAGCGCGCAGTGGAAGCAGCGCGCATCGCCCGCGAGCGCGCTCTTGCGGCCGAGAGAATCGCCGCCGAGCAGAATACGCGGCAATTGGAGATCGAGCGCAACCAGGCGCTGGAAGTCGCCGGCATCGCCGCGCGCGAAACGACCGAGGCCTCCCGTATCGCCCAGGAAGAACGCATCCGCTCGCTGGAGATCGCGCGCAACCGCGCCGTCGAGGAAGCCGACATCGCCTCGCGCGAAGCCATCGAGGCTGCACGCATCGCGCAGGAGAAGGCTGTTGCGGCCGAGCGCATCCAGGCCGAACGCGAGACGAGGGCCCTCGAAATCGCGCGTACCCAAGCGATCGAGGCAGCCGACCTCAAGCGACGCGACGCGATCGAGCGCCAACGGATCGGGGTGGAACTTGCGCTGGAATCCGAGCGCATCGCTTCATCCAGGACACGCGAGGTGCTCAATATCGACCAGAAGAAGACGATCGAGATCGCCGACGAGGAGCGCGTGATCGCGCTGTCGGTGAAGCGTTCCGAGCGCATCGATGCTGACCGCCAGGTCAGGCAGGCGGAAATCGTGGCGCGCAAGGAAGTTGAGACCACCGACGTCTCGCGCGAGCAGGCGCTGGAGGCAGCACGGCTCGAACGCCGCCGTTCCATCGAGCAACTCGAGGTCGCCCGCGTCCAGTCGCTGCAGGAGGCCGAGATCGCTCCCGCGAGGAGGTCGAACGCGCCCGCATCGCCTCCGATCGCGGCCTCGACGAGGCCCGCGTCGGCCGCGAGCGCGATCTGCGCCGGCTCGAAGTCAACCGCGAGAAGGACGTCGAGACCGCATTGATGGAGAAGGCGATCGCCCTCTATCAGAAATCCCTGGAAGAATCCGCGGCCAAGGTGGCGGCCGAAGATGCGCGGGTGCGCGCCACAGAAGCCGCCGAGCGCGTCGTCACCGCGCGCGAGAGCGAGATCGCGCGCCGCCGCAAGACGGTGGAGGTGCTGCTCGCAGAGAAACAGGCCGAGGAGACGCGGATCGCCGCCGAGGCCGAGCGCGTGCGCGCCGCGGTGGAGGCCGAAGCGCAGCGGCTGCTCAACGAAGCCGAGAACGTGCTCACCGACCAGGCGCGCTACTCGCTGTTCCGCCGCAAGCTGCTCGACCGCATCGAGGGCATCGTGCGCGAGAGCGTCAAGCCGATGGAGAAGATCGAGGGCATCCGCATCCTCCAGGTCGACGGCCTCAACGGCAATGGCCACGGCAATGGCTCCTCCCGCAGCGCCACCGACGAGGTGATCGACTCCGCGCTGCGCTACCGCGTGCAGGCGCCGCTGATCGATTCGATCCTGTCCGACATCGGCGTCGAGGGCGGCAGCCTTGCCAAGATGCCCGGCCTGATCCGCGAGGCGCGCGACATGCAGGGCATCAAGGAGTCCGCGACCCGCAAGAGCGGTGAACCCAAGCCGCCCGCAAGTCCCGCCACAGGCGAGCCGCGCCCCCCGCGCAAGAAGGAGTGAGCACGCGCCATGGCCAGGGTCTATGTCTCCACCGTCGTCAATGCCCGCAATGATCGCGTCTGGGCCCGCGTGCGCGACTTCAATGGCCTGCCGAACTGGCATCCGGCAATTGCCGAGAGCCGCATCGAAGGCGGCGAACCCGCCGACAAGATCGGATGCGTGCGTGATTTCCGTCTGCGCAATGGCGACCGCATCCGCGAGAAGCTCTTGGGCCTGTCCGACTACGACATGTTCTGCACCTACTCCATCCTGGAGTCGCCGATGGGCGTGGAGAATTATGTCGCGACGCTGCGGCTGACGCCGGTGACCGACGGCGACCAGACGTTTCTCGAATGGACCGCCGAGTTCGACTGCGCGCCGGAGCGGGAGGCCGAGCTCGTGGGCAATATCGGCGGCGGCGTGTTCCAGGGCGGCTTCGACGCCCTCAAGCGCGCGTTCGGAGGCTAGCGTGCCGCATATCGTCAAGAGCACGATCATCGATGCGCCGACCGACGCGGTGTGGGGCGTGCTCCGCGATTTCAACGGGCACGACCGCTGGCATCCGGCGGTTGCGACCAGCACGATCGAGCGTGCACACAGCTCCGACAAGATCGGCTGCGTCAGGCGCTTCAAGCTCAAAGACGGCGCGGAACTGCGCGAGCAATTGCTGGCGCTGTCCGACCTTGAACAGTCCTTCAGCTATTGCCTGCTCGATACGCCGATCCCGATGTTCAACTATGTCGCGCACGTCCGCCTGCTGCCCGTCACCGACGGCGACCGCACCTTCTGGCATTGGGAATCGCGCTTCACCACGCGGCCCGAGGACAGCGTCGACATCACGCAGATGGTGTCCGAGCAGATCTATCAGGCCGGCTTCGAAGCTATTCGCCGGCATCTGAAGGAGGCTGCATGAGCGCGGAGGAACGCCCATGACCGTCACTGTAAGGACCTTTGCCTCAACCGGCGAGGCCGCCGCTGTGCTGTCATCCGACCGCAGCGCGCGCTATCTCGGCGGCGGCACGCTGGTGATGCGCGCGCTGAACGAAGGCGACATCTCGATCTCCACCATCGTGCGCGCCAGCGACCATGCGCTGACGCGGATCGATGCGACCGGTTCCCGCGTCACGATCGGTGCGGGCGTCACCTTTGCCCGCATCCTCGCCGAGCGCGATCTCGCCTTCCTGCACGCAGCCGCTCGCTCGATCGGAGGGCCGGCGGTCCGCAACATGGGCACGGTCGGCGGCAATCTGTTTGCCACAAATCCATATGGCGACTTTACCGTCGCGCTACTCGCGCTCGACGCCATGATTTCCGTGCAGGGCGGCCTTGGCAGCCGCGACGTGCCGATCGAGGAATTCCTACAGACGCGCGACCGGCAGACCGGCACGCTCGTGCTCGCGGTTTCCTTTCAGAAGCCCGCGACCGCGGACGCATTCCGCTATCGCAAGATCGCCCGCATCAAGCCGAAGGGCGGCGCCGTGATCGCGCTCGCCGCGCATCTGCCTGTCAGCAACGGCCGCATCGCCGGCGCGCGCATCGCGCTCGGCTCGATGGCGCCGACGCCAATTCGCGCCCGTGCCGCCGAGCGGGCGCTGGAAGGACGCACGCTCGACGCTGCGACGATGGGTGCCGCCGCCGCAGCCGCGGTCGAGGGCACCTCGCCCGCCGACAATGCGCTCGCCTCCGGCTGGTACCGGCGCGAGATCGTCGGCGTTCACTTGAGACGTCTGCTGTCCGGTCAGGAATAGGATCACCAAGAGGATCACGATGGCCAAGACCGCCCTGCAATTCCGACACAACGGCCGCGACGTCGCGATCTTCGTCGATGGCGGCACCAATCTTCTGGTCGCGCTGCGCGAATTGATCGGCGACATGACGCCGAAATTCGGCTGCGGCCAGGGCGGCTGCGGCGCCTGCAGCGTCCTGATCGACGGCGAATTGCATCTCTCCTGCCTGACGCTGGCTGAGACAGTCGCCGGCCGTTCGGTCGAGACGCTTGACGGCATCAAGGACGGCCCGAACCTGCATCCGCTGCAGCGCGCCTTTGCCGACAACTTTGCCGCCCAGTGCGGCTACTGCACGCCGGGCATGCTGATGGCCGCCAAGGCATTGCTTGACCGCAACCCGCAGCCGAGCCGCGCGGAGGTCGTCGAGGCGATCTCGGGCAATATCTGCCGCTGCACCGGCTACGAACCCATCATCAACGCCGTGCTCGCCGCCGCCTCCACCGGCCGCGCCCGCGCGTAAAGGACTTAAGCCATGCTGGAACTGCGCAAGGACATTTTCGCCGACGAGCGCGACGACAATCTGAAGGAAATCGGCAAGGGCACGCAGCGGCAGGACATGCTTGGGCATGTCACGGGCACCTCGACCTATTTCGATGACCACAAGCTGCAGGGCATGCTGCATCTGAAGGTGGTTCGCAGCACGCATGCCCATGCGCGGCTGCGACGCATCGACACCAGCGAGGCCGAGCGCTCGGCGGGCGTGCGCCGGATCATCCGCGGCAGCGACGTGCCGCGCAACCTCAACACCCTGCTCAGCCTGATCAATTTCGGCAAGGACGACGAGCCGTCGCTCGCGGTCGAGAAAGTGCGCTACAAGGGCGAGCCGATCGTCGCCATCGTTGCCGACAGCCCGCGCGAAGCCTATGAGGCGATGGCGAAGGTCAGGATCGACTACGAGCCGCTGCCCGCCGTGTTCGACGTCGAGGACGCGCTGAAACCCGGCGCGCCTGTTGTCAACGAGACCTATCCGAAGAACGCGTTCATCTATCACGATGTCTACGATCACCAGAAGCTGCGCTTCGGCGATGTCGAGCGCAGCCTAGCCACGGCCGACCACGTCCTGGAGCAGCGCTACCAGATGTCGCCGATCGAGCACGCACCGACCGAGACCAACGGCTCGATCGCCGCGCCCGATACCAACGGCCGCTACATCGTCTACACCTCGACCCAGGCGCTGTTCTTCTCGCTCGACACCTGCGCCAAGATCCTGGACGTGCCCTCGAACACCTTCCATTTCATCGGCGGCACCGTCGGCGGCGGCTTCGGCGGCAAGGTCGATACCCTCACCGAGCCGCTCTCCATTCTCGGCGCGATGCTCACGGGACGTCCGGTTCGCTACGTGTTCGGGCGCGAGGAAGAGATGCAATATGGTCCGCCGCGCGGCGCCGAGCGCATCTACATCAAGGATGGCGTGATGCGCGACGGGCGGATCGTGGCGCGCAAGATCCGCGCCTATTTCGACAGCGGCGCCTATACGCGGCTGTCGAGCTACGCCGCGGTCAAATGCGCCGCGCATCTGCCGGGCCCTTACACGATCCCCAATGTCTATGGCGACGTCTATTGCGTCTTCACCAACCGCACGCCCGCGACCGCGATGCGCGGCTTCGGCGTCACCGCGATGGATTTCGCGATCGAGTGCCAGATGGACAAGCTCGCGCATCTCGTCGGCATGGACCCGATGGAGTTCCGCATCCTCAACGCCTATCGCGACGGCGACATGAAGGCGCATCGCCGCGAGGCCAAGAACACCGCGTTGATCGAATGCGTCCAGGTCGCCGCCGAGAAGGCCAAATGGCCGATCCGCGAGGAGTTCAAGCGCGCCTCCTCGCGCAAGGACGGCGGCGGCAGCCGCGCGGCGATCCCGCCGACGCCGCGCGAGTCCTACGCGCCGGCCGCGACGCCGTCACAGCAGCGGACGACCTATGACCGCGCGCCGCCTGCCTCGCGCGAGCCGCCCCCACCTCCACCTCCGCCGCCCCCTCCTCCACGGCCGCAGGCGCCCTCGCACGGCGCCGCCCGCTTCTCCTCCGTCTTCGGCACCAGGAGGCGCTGACCATGACCAGGCATCGCGGACGCGGCATCGCGTCGATCAACTACCCGATCGGGATGAATCTCGGCGGTGATCCCAGCCAGGCGCTGGTTCATTCCAATCCCAGCGGCAAGTTCACGGTGGCGCTGTCCTCGATCGATCTCGGCCAGGGCATGAAGTCCGTGACGCGGCAGATCTGCGCGGAGACGCTCGGCGTGCCGGTCGAGGACGTCTATGTCGACACCGCCGATTCCGACACCGGGCCGCATTGCATGGGGTCGTTCGCCTCGCGCGGCACGCATCGCGTCGGCAATGCGGTGATGATGGCCGCACGCGAGGCGCGCGGCGTGATGATGGAGGCCGCCGCCGAGGAGCTGGAGGTGAACGCCGCCGACCTTGAGACCGATGGCCGCGGCAACATCCACGTCAAGGGCGCGCCGCACCATTCCATCTCGACCAAGGACGTGGCGATCGCCGCGCAGTTCAAGCAGGGCAAGACGATCTCCGGCCGCGGCATCTTCCTGGTGCCGCTCTCCGACGTCGACCCTGAAACCGGCGAGATGTCGCCCGCGACATGTTATGCGCATGCCTGCCTGGTCGCTGAGGTCGAGGTCGATGACGAGACCGGCGAAGTCGCGATGGTCCGCATGGACAGCGCCTACGAGCTCGGCCGTGCGCTCAATCCGCGGCTGGTCGAGCAGCAACTGGTGGGCGGCGCCTGGATGGGCATCAGCCACGCGCTCTACGAGACGCCCGAGCCTTATTATCCCGACCCGAGCCACGGGCCACGCGACTTCGTCGAATATCTGATGCCGGGGCCCGGCGACATCTGTCCGCATGACATCGCGGTGCTCGAGCGCCCGGCGGCTGATGGACCGTTCGGCGCCAAGGGGCCGGGCGAGATGTGCGCCAATCCGGTGCTGCCGGCCGTGGCGAACGCGATCTTCAACGCCGTCGGCGTCCGCATCGATGAATTGCCGATCACGCCGGAGAAGGTGCTGCGCGCGATCAAGGCGCAGGGCGGCGCGCGGCCACAGGCGCGGCGCTAGAGGCAGGACACATGCCGGTTCGCAGCAACATCGTCGGCATCGACTCACCGGAAGCGCTGGAGAAGGCGCTGCGCGCGGCCTATTACCTCGCCGACGACGGCATCGCGACCGCGGCTTATCTCTCGCTCGCGCTCGGCAAGCCGCTGCTGCTCGAAGGCGCGCCCGGCGTCGGCAAGACCGAAGCCGCCAAGGCCATCGCCGCCGTGCTCGGGCGCAAATTGATCCGCCTGCAATGCTATGAGGGCATCGACGCCGCGGCCGCGCTCTATGAGTGGAACTATCCGCGCCAGATGCTGGCGATCCGGCAGGCCGGCGACGAGACCATCGACATCTATGGCGAGACCTTCCTGATCGAGCGGCCGATGCTCGCCGCGCTGCGCGCACCCGACTCGACCGTGCTCTTGATCGACGAAATCGATCGCGCCGACCAGGAGTTCGAAGCCTTCCTGCTCGAATTCCTGTCCGACTTCCAGATCTCCATCCCCGAGCGCGGCACGGTGCGCGCGACTGAACATCCGGTCGTGGTGCTGACCTCGAACCGGACGCGCGACCTGCACGAGGCGCTTCGGCGACGCTGCGTCTATCACTGGATCGACTACCCGACCGCCGAGCGCGAAGCGCGCATCGTCATGATGCGCGCTTCCAGCGTCGCCGAAGCGACCGCGCGCGCCGTCGTTGCCGCCGTCGGCAAGCTCCGGCGCGAACCGCTGAGCAAGGCACCCGGCATCGCCGAGGCGGTCGACTGGGCGGAGGCCGCCACGCTCTTGCACAAAGGCGGCGCACGCTGGCCGGATGCCTTCAAGCGATCGATCGGCGTCGCGCTGAAGGACGAGGAGGACCTGCATTTCATCTCCCCCCGGCTCGACGCGCTGATAGCGGAGGCTGCCGCGTGACCGACGAATTGCCGCTGCCGCGTGCTATCAAGGTATTCATCTCCTTTGTCGCGCTACTGCGCCACAACGGCTTCGCCGTCGCGCCGGAACAGACCACCGCCTTCCTCGCCGCGATCGAACTGCTCGGGCCACGCAGCCTCGAACACATCCGCCGCGCGGGTCTTGCGACGCTGGCACCGCCGCCGGAACGGCGCGCGACCTATGACCGCCTGTTCGACATCCATTTCCGCGGCAGCGAGGCCATCGAGCGCGCCGAGGGCGAAGACGAGGAAATCGTTCGCCTGCAGGAGGATGGTCGCGGCGAGGATGAACCGCCGCTCGCCGACGAGGCCAACGAATCCGGCCTCGCCGCCGCCCGCACCGAGGCCCTGGTCGAGCGCCGCTTTGCACCCGGCACGACCAGCGATGCGTTGCGACGGCTCTCGCGCGAAGCGCCGAGGCGGCTGCCGCGCCGCCGTGGCCACCGCCGGATGCGCGCGCGCCGCGGGCCCTTCGCCGATATCCGCCGCACCTTGCGCGACAGCGTGCGCAATGACGGCGAAGTACTGCGGCTCGGGCATCTGAAACGACGCCTGCGCCCGCGCAAGATCCTGCTCCTGATCGACGTCTCCGGCTCGATGAAAGCGCGCACCGAGGAGAACATGACGCTCGCCCATGCTCTGATGCAGGCTGCGCGCAATGTCGAGGTGTTCACCTTCGGCACCAGGCTGACGCGTGTCACTCGCGCCCTGCGGATGAAACGCCGCGAGCAGGCGCTGAACGCGGCCGCCCACCTCGTCAGCGACTGGGACGGCGGCACCCGCATCGGCGACGCCTTGCAGGCGTTCCTCGCGGTGCCGCGGTTCGGCGGCTACGCGCGCGGCGCCGCCGTGGTTGTGGTCTCCGACGGGCTCGAACGCGGAGATATTTCGGCGCTGCGCGATGCGGTCGCCAAATTGTCGCGACTCGCCTGGTCGCTGAGCTGGCTGACGCCGCTGGCTAGCGGGCCCGGCTTCCGGCCGCAGACCGAAGCGCTGATCGCGATCGAGCGCTTCGTCGATGATCTCTCCGACGGCGGGTCGAGTGTCGCTGTCGTATCGCATCTGTTGTCGCTCGGAGGAAGGAGAGCCGCATGACCGACATCGTTGACGCCCACCACCACATCTGGCGGCAGGCGGATCTCGCCTGGCTGTCCGGCCCGATGCAGCCGCGCATCTTCGGCCCCTATGAGCCGATTCGCCGCGACTATCCGATCCGCGAATATCTCGACGATCTCGCCGGCACCGGCGTGATCCGCTCGGTCTACGTGCAGACCAACTGGCCTACTGATCGCTCCGAGGACGAAACGGCCTGGGTGCAACAGACGGCGGGCGAGCACGGCTGGCCGCATGCCATCGTCGCCTATGCCGATTTCTCCGCCAGTGACGTGCGCCCGCAACTCGATCGCCTCGCGCGCTATCCGCTGGTGCGCGGCGTGCGCATGCAACTGCACTGGCATGAAAATCCGCTCTACCGTTTCGTCGCGCGTGCCGACCTCTGCGCCGATCCCGTGATCCGCCGCAACGTCGCCCGCCTCGCCGATTATGGCTGGAGTTTTGACCTGCAGGTGTTCGCGCCGCAGATGGCGGATGCCGCCGGCCTCGCCGAAGCCTGCCCCGACGTGACCTTCATCCTGCAGCACGCCGGCATGCTGGAGGACCTGTCGCCGGAAGGCCGCGCCGCCTGGCGCACCGGCATGGCAAGGCTAGCAAGCTGCCCGAACGTGGTCTCAAAACTTTCGGGGCTCGGCACCTTCATTCACCGCAATAACCTCGCGCATATCCGTGGGGTCATCGAGGACACCGTCAATATCTTCGGCGCCGAGCGCTGCCTGTTCGGCTCGAACTTTCCGATCGAAAAACTCTGGACCAGCTATCGCGAACTGATAGCCACCTATCGCGCGGCCACCGTGCAGCTACGCGGAGAGCAGCGCGACGCGCTCTTCAGGGCAACCGCGATGCGCGTCTATCGCATCGGATGACGGCAAAGGATCGCCGCACAAGACAAAGATCAATCGGAAATCGGGAGCGAATGGATGCCGTTGGAAATCAAGATCCTGGACTATGGCGATATCGAGCTGGAGTCGAGCTTCCTCGTGCTCGGGCGCGACTGCGGCCGCACCCGACGCGTGCTGACGCTCGGCTTCCTGATTCTCGGCGGCCCCTATCCTGTCGTGGTCGACACCGGCTATCGCTCCAACCAGATCATGGAGACGCTCGGCATGCGCGGCCTGCAATTCCACGAGAACATGATCGAGAATCAGCTCGCGCGTCACGGCGTGCGCATGGGCGACGTGCGCTTCGTCTGCCACACCCACCTGCACATCGACCATGCCGGCAAGGACGATCTGTTTCCAATGAACACGACCGTCGTCCTCAACCGCCGCGAACTGGAATATTCCGTATCCGGCCTGATGCATCCGCAATATCCGGCGCCCGACATCAAGCACCTGGTCGACCGGTTGCACACCAAGGGCGCGCTGCGCTTCCTCGATCTCGAGATCACCGGCCCTATCGAACTGATGCCCGGTGTCTATTGCGACGCCGCCAATGCCCACACCGAAGGCTCGATGAACATCCACGTTCACACTGCCGACGGCATCGCCACGATCTGCGGCGACGTGATCTATGATTTCAACGACCAGATCGTGACGCCCTTCAACGAGATCCATGACTGGGAGCCGCGCACCACAGGCAACCACGGCACCACCAAGCGCGCGGAGAAGGCCGCGATCAAGAAGCTGCTGAGCGGCTCGCGCTATCTGCTGCCGGTGCACGACCGGCCCGCGAAGATCGAAGGCGGCGCGGTGGTCGGCCGATTGCACGACCAGGTGCCGGGCCCGATCGTGCAGAGCCTGCCGGAGCGCCGCTGGTTCCCGGCGTGAGCTCAAGAGGACTTTAGCCGATGACGCACGTCACCCTGCGGCCGGAATTCGAGAACCTGATCGATCCCTATGCGCCGGTCGGCCAGGTCGGCACGGGCTTCGAGTTCACGGAGGGACCGATCTGGCATCCGACCGATCACTATCTCCTGTTTTCGGACATGCCGGCCGACGTGCGCCGGCGCTGGGATGCGCGGCGCGGCGTCGTCGAGGTCAGACGCCCCTCGAACAAATGCAATGGCATGACCTATGACGCGGAATTGAACCTGATCGTCTGCGAGCATGCCACCTCCTCGCTGATCCGCGAGCGGCCGGACGGGCGACGCGACGTGCTCGCCTCGCATTTCGAGAACCAGGAGCTCAACAGCCCGAACGACGTTTGCGTCCATTCGAGTGGCGCGATCTATTTCTCCGATCCGTGGTATGGCCGCATGCCGGTCTATGGCGTCGAGCGGCCGCGCCAGCTCGGCTTTCAGGGTGTCTATCGCGTGCCGCCCGGCGGCGGCGCGCCCCGCCTGCTCGTCGACCGTAATTTGTTCGAGCAGCCCAACGGACTCTGTTTCTCGCCGGACGAGCGCGCGCTCTATGTCAACGACACCGTGCAGGCGCTGATCCGCGCCTTCGACGTCGAGGCCGACGGCGCGCTCGTCAATCCGCGCGTCTTTGCAAGCAACATCCGCTCCGAGTTCGAGCCCGGCGTGCCCGACGGCATGAAATGCGACCAGCACGGCAATGTCTGGGTCACCGCGCCCGGCGGCGTCTGGGTCTATTCGCGCAATGGCGAACTGCTTGGCAAAGTGCGTCTTCCCGAACTTGTCGCCAATCTCGCCTGGGGCGGCACAGACTTTCGTACGCTCTATCTGACCGCGACACATTCGGTTTACGCGATCCCGACCAAGGTCGGTCCGCGCCACGAGCCCTATATGAGCGGCCGGCGCGGCGGCACTGCAGCCGCTTCTTCGGCGCCCGCCCCTCACCTGATCGATGGCGAGATGCGGCTTGATCCGCAGCGCTGCGCGATGATCATCCAGGATCTGCAGAACGACGTGATCACGGACGGCGGCGCGTTCGCGGAATCAGGCGCGCCGGCGCATGCGCGGCAGCAGCGCGTCGTTGACAATGTCCGGCGGCTTGCGGAAGTCGCGCGCTCGCGCGGCGTCGTCATCATCCATGTCTGGTTCATCGTCGAGCCGGGGGCGCCGGGCGTCACGCTGAACGCGCCGCTGTTCGAAGGCCTGGTCGACAGCAAGGCCATGGTGCGCGGGAGCTGGGGCGCGGCGCCCGTGTCTGGGCTAGAGCCGCGCGCGGGCGATTTCGTCGTCGAGAAGATGCGCATGAGCGCGTGGGAGGGCACGCGGCTCGAAACCATCCTGAAAGCCACCGGCCGTGACATGATCATCAATACCGGCGCCTGGACCAACATGTCGGTCGAGCACACCGCCCGCACCGGCGCCGACAAGGGCTACTTCATGATCGTGCCGGAGGATTGCTGCTCGACCATGAACGCTGACTGGCACAATGCCTCGATCAACTTCGCGCTGCAGAACGTTTCCGTCGTGACCAACGCCGACACCGTCATCAAGGCCATCGGATGAAAGGCGCAGGTGCGTGCCAAAGCTCCTTCATCTCGCCTGCTCGCCGCGCGCCGATTCGGAATCGGCCGCCGGCGCGCGCGTCTTCCTCGAGCATTTTCGCAAAGCCCACTCGGACTGGGACATCGACCTGATGGACCTCTGGCGCGATCATCTGCCCGACTTTTCCGGCGCGATCCTCGATGCCAAATACGCCCGCCTGAAGGGACAAGCCTTCACCGAATCGGGATAGGGGGAAGCCTCGCGGCTTCGCCCCTCCCACACCACCGGACGTACGGGTCCGTATCCGGCGGTTCGGT